>DNPC01000347.1 GCA_003501565.1 Planctomycetaceae bacterium
TCATCTTTAATATGCTTTACAACCCGTGGTCGGCGATTATCCAGCTGATCGGTAGCCTTACGATCTTGGTCCTGGTGGACTGGCGGTTGATGGTCGGTGGCCTACTGTTGCTGCCAGCTGTCTGGGTTACACATCGCACCTGGATCCGCCGAGTCAGGCCTTTGTACAAAGATATTCGGAGCCGGCGGCAGCAGATAGATGCATCGACAACCGAGACCTTTGGAGGCATTCGAATCGTACGTACCTTTGCGCGCGATAAATCCGAAACCGGTCGATTCACCCGCAACACTCATTTGCTAGCTCGTCAGCAGCTCATGGTCTGGTGGTCAACACGCATCATTGAGGTGATCTGGGACGTCCTCATCCCTCTGGCATCGACAGGATTGTTGCTATACGGCGGCTGGCAGATTCTCCAAGGCGATCTGACGCTGGGCGATTTAATGATGTTCTTGGTCTACCTTACGATGCTGTTGGCTCCGATCGCGACCATTGCCGCCAGTGCGATGAGCTTTCAGAACAATTTGGCAGGACTGGACCGAGTGCTGGATCTGCTGGAAGAAGCTAAGGAAACCTCCATCGAGCCCGCGACCCATCGATTCAACAAGCAGAAAACGCGAGGGGCAGTCACGTTCGACAACGTGTCGTTCTGCTATCCGGGGACAGAACGTGAGGTGCTGCATGATGTGAGCTTTTCAGCGCCTGCTGGCCAAACTATTGCACTAGTGGGACGCAGTGGCGCCGGGAAGACGACGCTTTGCAACTTGGTTGCCAGGTTTTACTCACCTACCGGCGGCAAGATTACGGTGGATGGTGTTGACATCAGCGAAACCGATTTGGCCGCATATCGTCGATTATTGGGGATCGTTGAGCAAGATGTGTTCTTGTTTGATGGAACGGTCAGGGAGAACATCAGTTATGGGCGCCGCGATGCCTCCGAGCAGGAGTGCATCGATGCGGCGGTGGCAGCTGCCGCTCATGAGTTCATTTCCGAGCTACCCAGTGGCTACGACACCCTCATTGGTGAAAGAGGTGTGAAGCTCAGTGGTGGGCAGCGGCAACGTCTTGCAATTGCCCGTGCGATTCTTGCTGATCCGAAACTGTTGATTCTCGATGAGGCGACGAGTAATCTTGACAGCGAAAGTGAACGACTGATCCAGAACAGTATGACGCAGCTACTCGCGGGTCGAACTGCGTTCGTCATTGCTCACAGGCTGAGCACGATCATGCATGCTGATTTGATTTTGGTCCTGGAAGATGGGCGGATTATCGAAAGTGGCACGCATGATGAACTGGTGGCTCAAGAAGGTGTTTACCAGCGCATGGTGTTATTGCAAACCGAAGGCTACACCGACAACATGGTGGACAGGGTTTCCTAATAAGTCTCCAAACATTCGCTTGGACCGCCGCGCGATGTGTGTTAGGCCAACATGGATTTCGTTTGGTCAGCGCTGAACACCACCGATGATTGGCACTAGCAGGTTGCCGAGTAGTATTAGCCCGCACATCCAAGCTGCCATGATTAGCGGTGGGTGGCGGCTTGCAGCGAGAAACTGTTTTAGTCCGTAGATTGCAACGCACAGCACGATACCGATAGGTACGGCACACAGAACGTCGAACCAAATGAGTTCGCGGATATCTTCTTTCAGCAATTTCAGTGCTGCGACCATGACACAGCCCGCCACGATACCGCTGGTTGCACATCGAAGCGGAAAATTCTTAGGCCATTCAATTCCGCTCAGTGCTCCACAACTTGCTCCGACGGCCGACCAGGCGTAGACCACATTCTCCGATGGAAGTCGGCCGCCAGCTACGGCTAAGTAGATTAGGACGTTGGTGAGTACGGACCAAAACAATGCATTGCCAAAGTCGCGGGCGATTAATCCGGCAACGATTGCCGTCACTAGGGCGACCAGTAAGTAAACCAGCAATTGCCTAGTCGATTCCGGACCAATTGACGCGGCATAGCTCAGCAGCATGGCGACAGCGGTAGTCACGCTTAGGATTGCAAGCATCGAAAACTGATAAGTCGACTGCTCCGGTCGCTTGTTGGCGTTTTCCATGCGCTACCTCACCGGCCACTTCTTACACAATGGCAATGCGTTTGAATCAGATAGGGCTTCCGTCAGATTTCGGTAACGTCTGCCTGCCACGCAGGATCGTAATCGCGCGCCCAATGCTTCTGGGCGATTTGACTATCCAGCAGGTGTCCGTCACTTGAGCTTGTCTGCACGGCACCGCTGGTACGAAAGGCAATGTTCCCAAGGTGACACAGCAAAGTGCTCTTGTGACCTTCCAGGATCGGTTGGTTGAGGTGGCCAGGATCGTCTCGCCGAATTGCTTCAACGAAATTCAGTAGGTGTTCGCTTTGCCCCGCACCAGATGCGGCTTGCTGGTCGACAAGTTTATCGTTGCGGTCATAACGATAGTACGCACCGTCGCTCTCAAGCGCTAGGGCACCGTTGGTACCAAAGAACTCACAAAACGGGTTGACGCCGTGCTTGTTGCACGAGTTTGCTTGCCAGGTAATGCGTTTGCCGACTTCAAATTCAAAGCACGCGGTTTGCGTGTCTGGCGTTTCTTGGTCATCGTCATGCCAATACCTTCCACCGGAGCTAATGACTTGTTGGGGATAGTCGACGCCTAGACCCCATCGGCAAAGATCCAGTGCATGCACTCCGTTATTCGCGAGCTCACCACCACCGTAGTGCCAAAACCAATGCCAATTGTAATGTACTACGTTGTCACGATAGGGTTTCCGAGGAGCTGGTCCCTGCCACAGGTCGTATTGCAGCGTATTGGGTGCTTCTTTGATGGTTCCCTTGCCGATGCTTGGGCGCAAGTTTGTATAGTAGCACCGGGCTGACAATACGTCGCCAATCTTCCCATCGTGCAAGTCGCGTATAGCCTGTTGGATTGATGCTGAACTTCGGCGTTGTGTTCCCATCTGGACACAACGCCCGTATTTCTTGGCTGCTTCCACCATCAACTCGCCTTCACGTGGGTTGTGGCTGCAAGGTTTCTCAACATAAACGTGTTTTCCCGCTTTACAGGCCATGATGGTCGCGGGGCCGTGCCAGTGATTCGGTGCGGAACAAACAAGTGCATCAACATTTGCGTCGGAGAGGATGTCACGGAAGTCTTTGGTTGTCCGAGGTTCACTGCCCATTTCTTTAAGCTGGTTATGGCAGGACGAGAGCCGCGTTTGGTCAACGTCGCACACCCACGAAACTGATACGTTCTCAATCTTGGCAAGGTCAACCGCCAATGATCTTCCGCGGCTCAGTCCCATGACTCCGACGCGAACACTCGTTTGGGGGGAAGCGTGACTGCGTGATGTACTCGCTAGAAAGCCTGTGGCTGCTGCGGTTGCGGTTAAGAAGTCTCTGCGATGCGTCATGGTGATGGCTTTCGGCAATTCCGCGTGAAACGTGTTTGCGTAAGGCCGTCTATTGTATCGAATTGGCGTTGGAGAATCCTGCTGATGGGATGGGGCATACCTCAGCCAGCTGGTTCAACCCAAGTCAGCAGCAACCGGTTCTGCTCTGGTGGGGCGATCCGCGGTGGCATTCTGCTGCGGCCGAGACTACTGCGGAAGTTCTGGCAAGATACTGACGGACACGACGCCGGAGCTAGACTTTGAGCTGATCGTAACTCGTGTTTTGCAAGTTGATCATGCGTTCCGACGGTGGAAGCGGGTACTTTAGTCCAGTTGCACAATTGAACAACACGGCAGTTTCGCCGCGATCGACTTCGCCGGATGCAAGAGCCGCTTTGTAGGCGGCGAGTGTTGCAGCACCCTCGGGGCACAACAGAAGACCTGTGGCGGCAGAGTCTTGGGATGAGCGCGTGATTTCTTCGTCGGTTACGCTCATGGCCCTTCCGCCGCTCTCCCTTACGGCACGCAGAATCAAAAAGTCTCCGACAGCGGCCGGAACACGGATACCAGAGGCAATCGTGTGCGAGTTCTCCCAAGGATCTGCAAACTCTTCCCCTCGCTCAAATGCCTTGACTATAGGAGCACACCCGGCAGCCTGAACCGCATACATCCTCGGCAGCTTCCCAGTGATCCAACCGATGGCCTGCAATTCCGCGAAAGCTTTCCACATTCCAATCAGCCCAGTGCCCCCGCCCGTCGGGTAGAAGATTGCGTCTGGGAGTTGCCAGTCGAACTGCTCTGCCAGCTCGAGGCCCATCGTCTTCTTGCCTTCAATTCGATACGGCTCTTTGAGCGTCGACATGTCAAACCATTGCATCGAATCGATGCCGTCGCGGACAAACTTGCCGCATTCATGGATTAGACCGTTCGCCTTCCAAACTCTCCCGCCTTGAAATGCTATCTCACGTACATTGACTTCGGGAGTGTCGGCTGGGCAGAACACAAACGACTCGATGCCCGCCCGTGAGGCATACGCTGACAGTGCAGCGCCGGCGTTGCCGTTAGTCGGCATT
>DNPC01000348.1 GCA_003501565.1 Planctomycetaceae bacterium
TCGAAATTGAAGGCAACAACCTGCTCGGTCCTGGCTTGAGATCGCTTGACGGCGTGCAGACTGCAGTCGGCTTCATCTCTGGTGTTTCCGACAGTTTGTTCAGTACGCGAAGCGAATTCGAGCAAGTCGTTGGAGTGCTTCCAACGGAGACCTTCAACAATACGTCAGTACCGCCAGGCAGTGTGACGTTTTGCACTGGTCCTTTCACAAGTGCAAGTTCAGACGCGTGCTTCTTACCAAATGCGATCTTGCCTGGTATCGCAGTTTCGGACAATCCTGGCCCGAGCGCTAGCGGTATGGTATTGCTAGGTACAAACCAAGCTCAAGTTGGCAATACGTCTCCTGTAGTTGGGCCCGCTTCTTTCGACGAGGGTGCTCGCCTGGACTTCAATCCTGGTGTAACGGCAGTTGGTTCCGATATCTGGGTAACGTCAACTACAAACGTGGCCTTCGAAGTACTCGGCAATGACGGCATCGTGTTGCAATCTGGCGACCTACTTGTGCCAGCTGGACAGCCCAGTTTCTTTGGCGTGACAAGCGAAAGCGAAATACGAACGGTACTGTTCACCACAACCGTCGGTGAGGTCGTCGACAATGTTAGCTTCGGTCGCTTCCTGGATCAGGACATTTGGACTGCAACGTATGAAACTGGAGAGTACGTTCAATTGAGTGCTGAAAGGATCTTTGAGGATAGCCTTCGCAACCCAGCAAACCTAATCGATCCGACAATCCGCGTGATCCACCCGGACGGCTCAACGGTCGTGGCAGAAGACACCGGTTCACTGAATGGCATTGACGCCGTAGTCGCCTTTACTGCACCTGCCGATGGTGTCTACTCGATCATTGTCGAGTCGGCTGGGTTGGTTGGAGAATATCGCGTCGGAGCACCTTCGGATCAAGTTGCTCCGACTGTTACGGATGTTATCGTTGCCTCGTCACAGTGGTCACCAGCTTTCATCGATATTGTCGACGGCGGTGGGCAAGGTGCCGGAAATGGGCTTGGCGTTTCGTTGGCCAACGCCGATCAACTACGAAACCTGCCGTGGGCCAGCGGAATCGACCGGATCTTCGTTCAATTCAGCGAGGATGTCTCCAGCACTTGGGCCGCGGATAAGGTTGGCGTAGCCGGCACTACTGCGGGAACGATCGGATTTAATATTGGAAATTACGGCCAGGCTGGAACCAACATTGGGACGATTGAGCTGCCCACCGCAATCGTAAACGATCGGCTCGTCGTTGCTCTGTCCGAACAACTCACCGATCCCTCAGGCAATCGCCTTGACGGGGAGTGGACCACCGGAGAAACCTCCAGTGGCGACGGCAACCAAGGCGGCCAATTCAACTTCTTCTTGGATGTACTCGCTGGCGACGTGAACGATTCCAATGGCGTAAATGTCTCAGGCGACGTGCTAGACACTTTCAGTCAAGTTGGAAGCCTTCCGACGACGCTTGCGGAAGCCTATTTTGACGTTACCCATAACGGTGGCGTCAACGTTTCTGGCGATGTCTTGACGACGTTCGATCTGGTGGGGGCCGTACTGCCAGGTGGTCAGCCCGTGCCGCCAAGTCTAGGACCAAGCGGTAGCGGGGGCTCGGGTGGGGGCTTTGGTGATGGGGCTGAAGGCGAGGCACCAAACGACTTGGAGACGGAGCTAGTGGACGCTTACTTTGAAGAACTGGCAAGGAATCAGTTGTCTTGATTTATCAGCACCTTGTATTTGCATTTTGCCCGAACACAATAGATCATCGAAATTGAACCGGAGAGAATATCATCATGCGTTTTTTCATCGCTTTAGCCCTAACAATGGCACTCCCTGCGGCTTCTGCATGGGCCGCAGTGACCGCAACCATAGCGAGTTCGTCCACTAGTCTTACGAATGCGGGTGGAACAGTCACCATGACAGTTTCCATGAGTGGCGATGCGGGTGAAGTACTGAACGGTTATGACTTCTACTACGACATCTCCGATGTTGACTTGAACGCGACAATGAATGCGAATACGGGGCCCGTCGTAATCAGTAATTGGCAGAACCTCGCACCGACCAACCTGACCATTTTCACGCCCAACGTCCCAGCGGGTGTGAGCGGAGATTTTGGCTTTACCGGGAGTACGAATTTTATCGGCGGCACGCCTAACCCTTTACCGTTAGCTGGTGGTGCCGACCTGTTTTCGTTTGATGCGACCTTCGCTCCGAACACCTCAGGGAGTGATATAACTCACGATTTTGTCTTTAATGTTCCGGCCACGCTTTTTGGGCTCCGAATCAATGGAGCGGTATTCGATAAGAATCAGGTTGCCTACACAAACACGGCCGTGACCGTCTCTGCGGTTCCTGAGCCCTCGAGCTTGTCGTTGGTTGCACTGGCTGGCTGCGGAGCGGCGCTGCGTCGTCGCCAACGGGCATAGTGAAACGCGACGACTCCTCGCGGCTCTGGCGCTGGTAACCTGTGATTCAGAATACCTACGCCGCTTCTGGTAAAAACCTGATCAGACTTCGATTTGGATAAGCAGGATGCTTTCCTCACTCTCAGCCCGCTACGATGCCGTTGTGATCGGAAGCGGGCACAACGGGTTGGTAGCCGCCGCTTACCTAGCTCGCGCAGGCAAAAGTGTGCTAGTGATCGAGCGTAACGCTGAGATTGGCGGCGCAACGGCCTCTCAGCAGGTGTTTCCAGACTACGACGCTTGGCTGTCCCGCTACTCGTACCTAGTCTCGCTGTTTCCGCAACAGATCGTTCGTGATCTAGGTCTGAGCTTTACAACTCGGCGCAGAAATACCGCTTCCTTTACACCCTGGACGGACTCCGCTGGCGCAGCACGTGGCCTCGTCTTGTCGAATGTCGACGAAGATCGCTCCCGAGAGTCAATGCTGGCTCTCACCGGCAAGCACGAAACCTGGGACCGTTACCAGGAATTTGTGTCTCTCCAGTCAGAAATCGCAAAGCTTGTCTGGCCAACCCTGCTGCAACCACTTGCTAGCCGCGACCAACTTGCACAATCGTGCCAGACTCATCTTCAGCGTCGCGCCTGGAAGACGCTGATCGAACAGCCGCTGGGTGAGTCCATCGAAAGCGTCACTGACAATGATGCCCTGCGCGGTTTGCTGATGACGGATGGCAAGATAGGCGTTTTCACACACCCGCATGATGAAAGCCTGCTTCAAAACCGCTGCTTTCTGTACCACGTAATCGGTGGTGGAAACGGCGAATGGAGAGTCCCAGTTGGCGGAATGCGCAGCCTCACCCAGTCTCTCGAGGCCTGCTGCCGGAGCGCGGGTGTCGACTTTCTGTGTGGTGCGACCGCAAAACACATCGACACCGGTCGAGAGCACCGCATTACGTTTGATCACAATGGAACTGAACGGGACGTCAGCACAACAAATGTACTGATTAACGCTTCACCTCGCGTACGAACGCGGCTGCTGGGTGAGTCATGGTCACCCAGCGACCAAGACGAAGGCTCAGTTGTAAAGATCAACATGCTGCTGAGGCACCTGCCTCGGCTCAAGACGGCGGACACAACTGCTGAAGAAGCGTTCGCCGGTTCCTTTCATGTAGATGAAGGCTACGAGCAAATGCTACGGTCTCGGCAAACTGCCATGCGGGGCGAAATACCAGATCCAGCGCCCGGTGAGGTCTATTGTCATACGCTCACGGATGAATCGATATTGTCTCCCGAGCTTCGTCAGGCTGGATTTCAGACGCTTACGCTGTTTGGGCTCGACATGCCTTACCGATTGTTTGAGTCAGATCATGACGCCCGAAAACAGCACGTACTAGATCTGTATATGCAAGGCCTAAGTAGGCTTACTGTCGAACCCTTCGAAGATTGTCTAGCCGCTGATCGCAATGGAAATCACTGCGTGGAAATCAAAACGCCCCAGGAACTCGAACGTGAAGTGGGTCTTGATCGCGGCAACATTTTTCACAATGAACTCACCTGGTTCTGGGCTGACGATTCTTGTCCTGCCGGAGCTACAGGCGCATGGGGAGTCGAAACAGAAACACCTGGCATCTACATTGCCGGCTCGTCTGCCTTACGAGGAGGCGCCGTCAGCGGCATCCCCGGCCATAACGCCGCCCAGTGTATCTTGCAGTCGGGCTAATCATGCGTTACTTCATCTGCGTACCTCCGCCACTTATCGCCTCACCGTTCGCGCACTGCTCTCTAGACCTTGGGGGCCTAATCAGCGGTCGTTTGGCGGAATGATTATATCTTCCACGAGATAGCCAACTGACGGAGGGTTCATACATGGGTGCCGCAATCGTCGTACTTGCACTGCTGTCATGGCAAGACGCCACTCCAAGAGAAGTTCTACAGTTGTCCAAAACGGACTTCAGCCACTGGGGTATGTCGCTGGAGATCATACGGGATTCTGGATTGAGCGAGTCGCTCGAATTGACTCCCGGACAGAAAGCGGAAATCGCAGCGATGCGGTCAAGCGCTCATTTTTCGGAGAGGTTGCATCGAGCCCAAACGGCGCTGCGATCAGAGACGACCGAAAGAAATCTATCCGGCTTAGATTTACTTCGCCAAGCGTCTTGGGAAATCGATGACGACGTGCGCCGGAAACTGAGCAGAATACTCGCGCCAGAACAACTGCTTGTTCTTCGGCCTCGATATCTTGCGAGCAAGTTTCATACTGGTTCCTCGCCGTACCTGGATCAAGAGGTGATGCGAGTTTGCAATATCCCAAAATCGGAAATCGATAAACTTGCTCCGCTTCTTCGAATGGCAAATGCAGAACACACGAAAAAGGCCCAGCAACTTCGAAAGCTCGGCGGCGAAAAAGTTCTCGCAACACTGAGCCATCAGTCGAAACACTGTTTTATCCAATATGTCGGCCAGAGCTGCTTCGAGAAGATTGCCTTGGAAACCGATTTTGATGTAAGCACAATCCCTTACCCCAACTGGTTCATCACCGGCTATCATTCAAGACGCATTTTGAGGTCTCCAAGTTCTCGCGAGACTCTCCAACTAAGGCCTGAACAGATTGCGGACCTCAAGGCGATCGAAGCGAAAAGGACAGCAAGACTTGCAAACTTTTCAAAGTCTGGCTTTTCGTCATTTGCCAAGCATTTCAAAGACACGATGGACAAAACGGGTCGTGCAATAGCCAGTGTGCTTGACGACCAGCAAATCATTGAATTGTCGAGAGCTGTGGCTGAAGCCGAATTCTTAAAGGATTTTTCAGCGCCGTTCCGGCGTAAAGCCATGATCGACTTCTTAGCCCTTACACCTGAGGCGTCCCAGCGTGTACTGCTGAATGCCATGCAAGAAAACGATAATCTGCGCGGGGAACTGAACAAACTGAAGAGAAAGCAGTTCGAGTACATCGCCTCCAATTTGTCCGAGGCAAACCGTCGAAAGATCTCCGAACTTTTTCAGAATGTGTGGGAGTAGTAGACGACATCTTCAACGACATGTCTCCGCACGTCTGGTAAGTCAGAATCAGGCGTACAAACTAAACATCGAAACGTGCCGCACATTGAATAATACAAGGCTCAGTCGCTTGCAGGCGGGTCTGACTTTGGTGGGTGGTAGCTATAGAATCCCGCACCCGTTTTGGTGCCAAGTTTTCCACCGTCGACCAAGGGGCGAATGATCTCGAGCAATTGTGCGACAGATGCAGCTTGATGGTCAGACCACTTTGCGTTTTGAAGAACTTGCTCGATGACGTCCAATCCGATTTGATCCATGATGCCGAATGGTCCAATGGGCATACCAGTCACACTCTTCCACGACTGATCGATCATTTCGGGCGAAGCTATATCCGCGGCCCGCAACTGCAGTGCGGCTGACAGAACACTCTGCAACAACCAATTAAAGATGTACCCGGGATGTTCGTTTGACAGAACAAGGGGTTCGTGCCCAATGCGCTCGACCAAATCTGAAAGCAGCCGGACAACTTGTGGGTCCGTATCGGCATGGGGACTTACATCAACGACGCTCGAACGTAACACCGGAACATGAAAATGCAAATGCGCGAAATGGGTCCTCGCTTTAACGAACTCGCCCAAAAGCGAGGGCACAAAATAGGAACTGTTGGAGCACAGAATCGTTGGCGGCGGAAATTCTTCGGCCAGCTTACGCAGTGTTCGTTTCTTGATGCTAACTTGCTCGGGAACACATTCGATTACCAAATCAATATGTCTCGCAAAATCAGCAGCTTTACCGTTAGAATCGGATTCGCCGTCTAGACTCTCTGTTACATCCAGGCGCACGTTCTGCACAAAATGATCGGGATCTAAATCCGAATGACGTGTGCTTTTCGTTGCTTGACCGGAAACATCATTCGTGGCCGCCGCCGAAAACAGACTTCCGTGACCAATATCTTCAACAGTACCGTCATCTGCGAGAGCCGGGAGACTGGC
>DNPC01000607.1 GCA_003501565.1 Planctomycetaceae bacterium
AGTTTTACGATGGTGAACCGGGCTGGCAGTACGAGCCACTCTCGGGGGCCATCGCTCTGGGCATCGATACGTCGCACGCACATGTTCAGCCGACCGGGAAGTACCATTATCATGGCTTGCCGACTGGCTTACTCGATTCGGTAAAACTGAATCCCAAAGAACACTCACCACTAATCGGCTGGGCTGCAGACGGTTTTCCAATCTACGCAGTATACGGTTATTCAGATGCCAAGGATGCCGAATCTGATGTCAAGAAACTGACTTCAAGTTACCGGCTCAAAGCGGGCGATCGTCCCGGCGGCAATGCGCCTAGTGGCAAGTACGATGGGACGTTTGTGCGCGACTACGCGTACGTTAAAGGCAGCGGTGATCTCGACGAGTGCAACGGGTGGTTTACCGTAACACCCGACTTCCCCGAAGGTACGTACGCGTATTTCTTGACCGAAGAATGGCCGGTTGTACCTCGCAGTTACCGTGGCACACCGTCCTCAGATTTCAGTCACGGTCCCCGCCGCGGAGGCGGGCGTGGCGACTTTCGGCGCCCTCCGCCGCGTCGTGGCCCCGGCAACTCCCGTCGGCGACCATGATTACCCAACCCGCAGGCGCGAGTTCCTTACGGTTTAGAGTTCATGTGACGCTGAAGTTCGTGTGGTCCCGAATTCTCCGATCCAGAATTCACGTCGGCCGACTTAGCGAACTCGTTGGATCATTAGCACTTCGTTTCGTCGGAATATCACGCGATAGTAACTGAGTAGCGACCCTTGCTTGCATAGGCGACAGGCAGAAACTCTAACGGAGAGTGCACACCCGCTAGGACGTCAAGCTGGCCAGCCGAATCGTTTTTCTGCTCCATTCCATTGTCACCAGCTAATAATGTTATGGAATAAATGGGAGTAGTAAGAATGAATGACAGCGAGAGTTTAGTAGATCGCGAACTGGAACGGCTGAGACGTTGCTGGAAGGATGGCGAACAGGTCCAACGGAGGCTAGTTGCACAGCGTAAGCAACGCTGGCTGTTCAATCTGTTGGGGATCGAGCCTGAGTCACCGCAAAGTGAACTCACTGCGGTGCTTTCAGACGCCGGATAGATGCAATGGCTGCCGACAATCCTGTCACCAGGCTGACGCTGGAAAGAAGCGGCTGGTTCCTAGTGGCTGTGGGCGCTTTCCACTTCTGCATATGGCTGATGTCTGGCGAAGCTTGGAAAGGCTCTGTTTCCTGGCGTAAGCCAACGTTATTTGGTGTTTCTGGCGGCCTGACGCTAGTTTCTATGGGTTACTTGGTCGGATTTCTTCGACCATGGCGTCTCGACAAGTGGCTCGCGCGACTCCTGGCGGGAGCGATGGTCTTGGAAGTCGGCCTTATAACGGTACAGCAGTGGCGCGGTGTGGAATCTCATTTCAATCGATTGACCACCTTCGATCGCTCAGCTGACATACTGATCACGGTACTTATCACCGTTGTAACCTGTTGTATTTTGGTCTTCGCGGTGCGTGCCTGTCGGTCATTCGCAGGGCGGCCCGACCAAAAGATTGCTTGGCGCGGCGGGGTAATGTTCTTGCTGCTGTCCTGCGTGATCGGGTTTGTCATTTTCATCTACGGCAATTCACAATCCGCAGTTGGAGCTGAACCAAGCGTCTTTGGGAAGAGCGGCTTGGTGAAGTTTCCACACGGAATGACCATTCACGCTATTCAGTTGTTGCCCTGTGCATGCTGGCTTTTGAACCGATTGCACGTCCCGCTGCCTGAGCGAGTCACTTGCTTGTGGCTGGCCAACCTGTCGCTTGCGTTTCTGCTTGCATACAGCATTCTGCAAACACTGGCGGGCCGAGCTCGCGAGGATTTCACGCTTTTTACTGGCGGTGTTGTTGCGATCGCGTTGTTGTTCACGCTTCCGCTTTGGGTGGCGATAGCCAAGGCCCTTGCTGCCAAAGTTAAATCCAGTGGTTTGGCCGCGGATAGCCCCATTATCGAGTAGACGAACTTTCCTTGATGTGTGACTCGCGACTTAGGCTTGCTGAACCGATGATCAGGCTTTGGTGTTGTCTCGTGCTTGCAGGCCTTTGTGCAAGTTCTTGTGCTGGCCCGGTGCGTGCTGAAGAGGTGGCTGACCAGTCACCAAGCAGCGGCGATGCAAAAGTGCAATTGGTGCCTGGCGATGCGAAGCTAGGTTATCAGCTGCTTACCACCAAAGCCTACCTGCCTCCAGTGTTCACACAGGCCAATATGGACGAAATCTGGAGGGCTTGGCCCAAAGAGCTGCGTGAACGTGCGGCAACCGTGGATCCGGAGACTCGTCGTCGAATCATTTTCGAGCGCTACGGTTTTACCGAACGCATCGGGTTTGACTCGGGTGCTCCGGATGGTTCAGGGAAGCCGCTGCAATACGTGGTTGACGAGTCAGGTCGCTGGTCCATGAATTGTCTGGCCTGCCACGGAGGTTCTGTAATGGGGAGGTCGTATCCAGGAGCTCCGAACAATCGATTTGCATTCGAGTTGCTGGCAACGGAAATGCGGAACAGCAAACTCATTCGTGGAAAACTCCCCAACCAGTTTGATGTTGGTGCCACGTTGATGCCGCTTGGGAAAACTAGAGGTACGACCAATGCAATTATGTTTGGCGTTGGCTTGATGCATTATCGAGACGAAGATCTCAACTTAAACGGGAAACTCGTACCTCCTGCGTTTGTACATCACGATGTTGATGCACCACCATGGTGGCACTTCAAGAAGAAATCACGATTGTACATCGATGGTTTCGCTCAGAAGGGACATCGCGGTTTGCTGCAGTTCGTGATGGTTGAGGAGAACAGCGGTGAACAGCTACGATCTTGGGAGCAGGATTTCCAACATATTTACGCATATTTGAATTCGATCGAAGCGCCCAAGTATCCGTTCAAGATCGATATGGAAAAGGCGAAACTTGGTGCGAAAGTGTTTCAAAGTCACTGTGCGGAGTGTCACGGTACCTACAAAACTGTGGCTTCACTCCACAAATTCGAATCCTACTCGGAGTATCGCGTAGCGATTGAAAGAGTCGGAACGGACCCGGTGCGTCTTGAAGCGCTTCGCCCAGATGGTCGTGCGAAATATGGGCGAGGTTGGCTCTCCCACTACGGGAGAGAAGAGACGATCATGGAACCGGACGGCTACGTTGCTCCGCCACTGGACGGCGTCTGGGCCAGCCCTCCCTATTTCCACAACGGAAGTGTTCCCACTTTGTGGGGCGTCCTCAATCCTAAGCTACGCCCAACCGTATGGAAGCATCGAATAGTACTCGACGGAGTGGCGGACGAGAACTTCGACCGTCGGGAGGTAGGTATCCTTTACGATCGTGTTACCGGAGAAGTTGGCCAAAACGCTGAGCCGCAAGAAGTCTTCAACACAGAGAAATTCGGCAAGAGCAATCAAGGACACACGTTTCCTGAAGTGTTGACTCTCGATGAAAAGCGACAGGTACTCGAATACTTGAAAACACTCTGACGCTCCACAGCCACAAAAACACGCATTGTCGCTCG
>DNPC01000606.1 GCA_003501565.1 Planctomycetaceae bacterium
GGTATGCCCTTCGTGTATCCGTTCGATTCGCGTTTGTTGCTGTTTGGTAAACATCAGAAAGCTCTTACTCGCTTTGCTAATTCAAAATTGAATGTGACTTGTTGCGTCGGAGGTAATAGACGCTCTTCATTCCGATTGGTTCACGAAAAATCTGTTTTCTTTGAACCAGTGCATATTTAGATGCGTTCGACGGCGAGTTTATTTCATCTCGCTCAGGAAAAACTTTGCCACGTCCCGCACAGAAGTCAAACGAATCCGCCGCGGCATTTGTACTCGCAGGATTTCGGAAACGTCCAAGATCGTACAATGCGATGACGAAGACCCAAGCGAAGATGAAATCCATGAACCAACTCGATGAACATGAATCCAAGTGAAACGGCCTTTCGTTTGGCCACGCCGGAAGACCGCGAACAGATCCTCTCCGTCCACCGTGATGCTTTTGGTGAAGAAGGCAAGATCATTTCCTCGCTCGTAGCCGAGATGTTCGACGATCCAACGGCAGAACCAATCCATTCATTCGTTGCCGAGCACGGCGATGCGATTGTTGCGCACGTGCTCTTCACAGCAGTGCGAATCGAAACACGCGAAGTATCCGCACAGATACTCGCTCCACTTGCGGTCGCGTCCAAACATCAAAAGAGCGGACTCGGCACGAGGCTTGTCAACGAAGCACTTACCCAACTCGAACCGCAGGGCGTCGCCTTGGTCTTTGTCCTTGGCTACCCCGACTACTACTCGCGATTTGGCTTTGCTCCGGCCGGCGTGCAGGGCTTCGACACTCCCTATCCCATCTTGCCGAAGAATGCCGATGCATGGATGGTCAAGGAACTACAACCGGGAGCGATAGAAAGCAACGAAGGAACTGTTCGCTGCTGCACCGCTCTCGATCAACCTCAGTATTGGCAAGAGTGAGCGCGGTCAGGACTGACTCTCGTCGCCAACGGAACCAGTGTCTTCCTCCACCGGATAGATGACGGGATCGGGCGGCATGTCAGGGTAATACTCGCCGGGATGACCGGGTGGCAAATTGTCGGGCGCGGAATAGCCGGGGGAACGTGATACGGATGGTCAGGCGGCAATCACGGCCAAGTGTGGGTGTTTGAACTTCCGATATCATCGACCCTGAGGTGATGGATAGCAGATTGTGCGAGCTCTGTGGCTACCTGGAGCCAGGTCGTAAGTTGCCAGATCCCACGGATCAACGCTGTTCTTAGGCTTTTCGCGACACGCTGGACTACGCAGACTGCGTTACGCACGTTGCGGATCCGTGTGCAGGAAGGGGAGTGCTTGTGAATCCTTGTTCGAATCGTGGCGTTATTGCTAACCATTCGAGTTACGAATTTCGACAGCGTTTCGCCACTGTCCATCTTCCTTCATCCAGATGGAAATATATTTGCCGTTTACTGCATCGGATTCGGGGAGCTTCCAGTCCACGGTTCCGTAGACGTAACCTAGGTCACAGGAACTGCTCACGCGTGCTTCAGTCGGCTCCCAAGAAAATTCGACACCGGGCATCGCCAGGAACTGCTTGAACATCGCCTTTTGGTTGTCACGCCCACGAATGGCTTGCATCTCAGGTGGGCAAACAAGAGCATCTACCATCAGGTACTCCAAGGCTTCGTCGACTTGGCCTTTCTGAAACATTTCGCATAGCAGATTCTCAAGCCCCATCAACTCCTCAATTGCCTTCGATTGTTCTGGACTTAGCTCACTCATTGCAGGTTTCCCGTTTCTGATAGTTGGTTCACGAATTGATTTGGAATTTGCTGTGGCTCCCATCACTCGCCGGTGAGAATCCTGGGAAGGTCTTTCTGCCATCTCTTGAAAGAATCGATTTTGCCGGTGCTCCGCGCGACGACCAAGCTCCCTTCGAATCGAACAACTGCGTCTTCGGCCCGCAATCGTGCTTGCTTTGCGGTTGCTCCAGACTCGCGAGCAATTGCTGCAAAGCTTGAGATAAATGCCTCCATGATCTCAGCTATTCGCTCAGCGATGATGTCGCGTCCATCCGCCTCTTTGCCAACGGAGAGCGAATCTACCAGGCAGGATTTCATGCCGTCGTCGTAGTAGTCCCCAAGATTACGAGCGACTCTACGGATGCGAGTCTTAACGTCGCCGGATTCCCAAAGTGGTGCAAGGACCTCTTTGAACTCCAACTCAGTGAAGTCAACCACTGCCAAAGCAATGTCCTGCTTCCCACCGGGAAATCGATGGTACAAGCTGGCTCGCTTCAAACCTGTCGCTTTCGAGATCATTGACAACGTTGCACCTTCAAAACCCTGGTCTCGGAACAGGGCTGTCAGCGCGAGCATCAGTTCGCGTTCGGAAATCTTCTCAGGAGGCATTCCATGAGTGTACCGAACGATCGGTCAAATACAATGCCGGTTCGTTCGGGCAATTATCGCGAACCCTGGAGGCATCAGCGGGTCTTTACCATCAACACATTTTGAAACAGTGTCGAATAGTCAGGGAGCAAAACAATGCGATACGAACACGAGTACAACGAAGACCACTGCTTTCGAGTCCATGAGTAAACGACGTCGCGGTTACCCATCAGAAACCCACGTCAAATGCAGAGTGCGAATCGTTCATTGCGATAAGCAACTTGAGGAAAAGCTCGGGCGCAACGATCCATGCCCCTGCGGCAGCGGACTCCGATTTAAACGATGTTGTCTAAAGTCGGGCCGCTTTTGATGGCTCCAATCGGGATGACTACTTTTAGAGACAAAGACTGATTTTAGAGACAAAGACTGATTTTGGAGACAAAGCCTAAGGTCGGTGCTTCTCCGAAGCATACCAGTCAAAAGAGGCCTAACAATTCGACACCACGCTGCACCGCTGGGTTGTTTGGGCTGTTGGTTCCTTGCATGTAAACACTGGTCGCGGCGAGAATATGCGGACGCCACTGGGAACTGATTCGGCGACACTCTTCGAACATGGCGATCGGAAATTTCATCTCGTGAGCATTCAGCGTTAGCCGACGTGCCATGCCGTGATGGGACGCTTTAATGAAATCACGCGCTCCTTCGTCCGATTGTGTTAACGAAAACGTCAGCTCTGCCGCCTTGAGTGGTCCAGTGCGATCGTCCAAACGTTCCAAGAATCCTCGGGGCGGGAGCGCAGCGAATAGCTCAGCGATAGTTTCTTGATTGTTTCCAACCTGTTCAACTGCTTGCATCGTTGCAACGTCACCATCAAGCATTCCGTCGCGCGACCTGACTTCCAACATAAATTCGGTTGTCCAAGAGAGCGCTTGAAGCATCGTCAAGTAGCGAGTCCGTGAATCAAGACACGTCACAAAGACGTGATGTAGCGCGTTGGCCGCCGTGTTTGAGTGGAGTGCGCGTGTACCTATCCTTCCGCCACGTTCAATCAACAGCATCAATTCAGCCCCGAGTAGGTGGATCGCATCCCAGACGGTTCCGGCCTTGATGCTGCCATCGATTAAGTGCTCGGCAACCCAATCATTGCTGTTCCACCATTTCCCCCGCTTCATGACGTCCAGTAACTCGATCGTTCGCTGCTTGTCCGCTTGGTGAGACGCCCAATTCACCGGCAGTTGATCGTGAGTTCTCTCTGCTCGCTCTACATTGTGCACGTAGGGTTGCCCGTCGAGGTTGTGGTCTTGCCGGTACATGTCGCGAATGATGTACCGCAACGTCGGCTCAGCATGATGCCAACCAATTGAGTTTAGCGATCGGCCCGCGTTGACAATTCCAATTGGAATGTGGCCTATGAAAAAGTTGTCACGGCAGGCGTAGGGAAGGATTTTTGCGTACGCCTGCTGCGGACCGAACGTTCTACTGATTGCGATGATGGCATGCTCAGCTTTCTCACGATCCATGCCCTTCATAGCAGCTTCGAATTCACCGACTGCATCGCCAGGCGCGGGCAAGGGCCCTTTGAGCGGCTGAACTTGCGATCGTCCAGAGCGTTCAAAACTCTCCTTCGCAGCGTCGATCGCCCAGAAGATCGGGAGCATGCGATCATCAGCTGAAAGATCTAGCGACAGTTGGTGGGCGGCATGCATGAGATAAACGCTGTGATGTTCGTCACGCAAAACCCCGAACATAAAGACAGCAGCCAACAACTCGCGGTATGGCACGCCGTTTGAAAACTCTGTTACCAACAGTTCTTGGCACTTCTTGCGTGGCGTACGATCAATCAGGCGGACAAGTCTCTCCGTCTCTTTATCCAAGCGAATTCCTTCGCTCGGCAATTGAACATCCGCAAAGCTCAACTGGCTTTGGCTAAGTGCCAATCCCCCAACGGAGATGGCAGATAGGAATTCACGTCTTGAAGACATTGCTTACCTCTTTGAACATCCAAGAAACGTAGCCAGCACCCATCAACACACTCGCTCATTTTACGTTCCGATGCGAGGAGAGTGTTGCAAAACTTCCCTGCCGAATCCAAAACCCTTTCGCATAAATCGCCAGCCCGAAACTGAGTAACGAGTCTCTATTGTCATCAATACGCTGGAGCCAGATTGCAAGGCACCCACAGGGCCCGGTCGCTCGGCCCGCTGACTTGGTCCCACTCGGGCCGGAGCGCTGCAAGCAACGCAATTGGCTTGGCTACCTTGTCCCAGATACATGTGCCCTAACTTCGAGTCTCGCCGCCCCCAACAGTCGCGGCAGCTCGGTGCATAGAGCAATAGCGGCAACGCTCTGGTCTCACCTTCAGCGCCTACTACTGATTCGCGGCAGGGTCTGGACTGACTCGATTAGCAGGGCTGACTGCCTTGGAAGCACGCATCTCGATGGGAGCATCGCATGGCTTCGCACGCGAAAGGGACAGCCCGAGAGCGTGGAGTTCTGCAGCGTCGCGAATACGTTGAGTAATTGCGGCACTCGACATGTCTGGCGTGACGTTTCGCTCAGAATCGCTGGTGTGCCCGGATGAACTACTCATTTGTATCGAACCCAAGATTCTTGATGTCGATCAAGTCAATATCACGTGCGGCTGAACGCTTCATTGCAACTAAACCTTCGACTGACACGACACAGATCGGCAAGCCATCCCAGTCGAACCATTGCCGCCGTTGCCACGCCTGCATGTCTGGCTGCTTTGGGACAAGGAAGTCGACAATGCTGTAACGAGCTCCCTCGACTTTGAGTACTCGATGCAAGTACGAATCTGAAAAAGTTATTCGAGAGGCCTCGTCCACAAATCCGGCTGTCTTAGCAAGTTCTTTCGCGCAGTCGAGTGACTCTGCATCGACGAGAAAATCAATATCTTTCGTAAAGCGTGGGAAGCCGTGAATGGCAACTGCCATGCCTCCGCAGAGCGCGTAACTGACTTTCGCGTTGTTAAACAATCGGACAAGTGTTCGTAGTTCTTCTTCCAGGTTCACAGAGTTCCTTTCGTGCAGCAGACCGATTGTACCCTAGCGCTCTCCCAACTTTATCCATTTATCGCTGGACGCAGAAAAGAAAGCAACATCACGGCGAACACGCACGGCGCCCTCACAGTCTTTTTGCCCAACTCGGGACGTGTCTACGGATACGGCCGAGGTGGTTCGACTGGCGTCAAGACCGAATGGGAGAAGTTCAAGAAGACTCCGCACTGACACGGCATCGCCGATCCGAAGTTGGTCTGCATCGATATCGCCCCGTAGGGCAATACGCAAACACCAAGCCTAGTGGCAAAGGTGGACACCAGGACAACCTCAACATCGGAGGCTTAAGCGACGCCATTGTCAACGTCGTTAGTAAGCTCCTGGAGTCCGACTCAGCCCGCTTCGTCCGTGATGTCGAAGCCATTAAGCTTTGGCGTGACAGGTTGCATGTCGAATCGCCCGTGACGGCAGCTACTGTCGCTGGCGTTTTCTCGTTTGCTGTACAATTTGAGTCATGAAATCAAACAACAAACTCGTCTCCACCAGCAAGTTCCTAAGTTTGGTCCTGCGGCATCGTCCCGAGGTGATAGGTGCAAAGTTAGACCCTGAAGGTTGGCTTGCCATCGACGAATTGATTGCCCAAGCAAACGCTCATGGAAACGCAATTACGCGCGAGCTATTGCACGAAGTGGTCGCCACAAACGACAAGAAGCGATTCGCCTTAAATGAAGACGGATTGCGCATCCGCGCTAGCCAGGGGCACTCGGTCTCTGGTATCGAAATCAATCTCGAGCAGAAGACGCCTCCCGAGATTCTCTATCATGGCACGGTCGCTGCATTTCTCGACAGCATTCGAGCCACCGGTCTGCAAAAACGATCGCGTCACCACGTCCATCTTTCACCGGATGAACAAACCGCGACCAAAGTCGGCTCGCGACGAGGCAAGCCTATCATACTGAGAGTCGCTGCCGAAACCATGCAACGTGGCGGGCACCGATTCTACCTTTCCGCCAACGGCGTCTGGCTCGTCGACGCC
>DNPC01000856.1 GCA_003501565.1 Planctomycetaceae bacterium
TGGGTCCGAAGCGATCGACGACGAGATGGTGACCGACGTAGTCGTTCGTGCTCCCTTTGATCACGTCGTCCTCGAGCAAGGCGAAGTCGAGAGTAGCAGTAACATCGATGTGGTCTGCGAAGTGAAGTCGCGCGGCAGTGGTGGAACCCCGATCCTGTGGGTCATCGAAGAAGGCACCTATGTCAAGGAAGGTGACAAGCTGGTCGAGCTGGATGCTTCATCGCTCGAAAACGAACTGAAGGCACAACGCATCGGCGTTTCCAACGCCGAAGCTCTCGTGATCAGCTCCGAAGCGGCCGTTGAAACCGCCAAGATCGCACTGAGGGAATATGAGCAGGGTACCTTTCTCCAAGAACGCAAAGCGATCGAGAGCGAGATCTTTGTCGCCAAACAGGAACTCTTCAAAGCTCAATTAAAGCTGGATGAGGCCCGGCGGTTGGGTGCCAAGGGCGTGATCAAAAAACTGCAAATTGAATCCGAGGAATTCGCCGTTCAGAACGCGAAGAACATCCTGGAAGCGGCCGAAGCGAAGTTGACCGTACTTACCGACTTGACGTTCGTCAAAAACAAGGTTCAGTTCGAAGCTGATATTGAAACCGCGCGAGCTCGCCTGACCAGTGACCAGAGCGTCCTTAGTGAAGAGCAAGACAAGCTGAAAGAGATTGAAGATCAGATTGCCAAGTGTGTCATCCTTTCTCCTGCTGAAGGCGTCGTTGTTCATAACAATTCGTTTAGTAGCCGCGGCGGTGCGGAATTCGTCGTTGAGGAGGGCGCTTCCGTTCGCGAACGCCAAACCATCATCAAGCTACCTGACCCGACCAAGATGCAGGTCAAGGCCGATGTGAATGAATCTCGCATCACACTTATCCGCACCGGCATGCCTTGCAAGGTGGCCGTTAGTGCTGTCGAAGGTGACATGCTGGCCCGCGTGAAACGAGTTAACAAATACGCTGAACCCGGCAGCTGGTTTTCTTCGAGCGTTAAAAAGTACGCAACTTTCATTGACATCATCGATCCACCTGAGACCATTCGGACAGGAATGACTGCCGAGGTTCGAATCTTCGTCGAACAAATTGAAGATGCTCTGCAAATTCCCGTTCACGGAATTTACGAGTTCAAAGGGCATCACTTCTGCCTAAAGAAAGACGGTGAGAAATTGGAAACCGTCGAGATTACGATCGGTGCCACCAATGAATCCCAGGTAACGATCGAGAGTGGTCTCGATGAGGGGGATCGGATTGTGCTCAACCCCCGCAAGCATCTGGATCTAATGGAATTCCCTGAAATCGAAGACGTTAGCGATCGTGGCAAACTGGCCGAAATCGGCAGCGAAGCCCCTGCTCAAGAGGAAGAGGTCGACGGGCCAGGTCGTTCGGCTGGGGGTGGCGAATCGAATCCTATTGTCGATCGAATCATGGGGACGGCCGATACCAATAGCGACGGCAAGATTGATTCAAGCGAGATTGAAGCACTCGGTGAACGAGGCTCTCAAATGAAACGATTCGATTCCAACGGTGACGGTGAAATCACCAAGGCCGAAGTCTCCAAGATGATGAAGCAGTTCCAGGGTGCCGGCGGAGGACGGCCTGGAGGGGGTGGACCTCCCGGCGGCGGACGCCCAGGTGGACCGCCTCGCTAACGGGAACAGCTTTCTGCAGCTGGCAAGAACCCGGCCGCATCATTTCCCAGACGACGACATCATCACCATGACATTACCGAGGACGACAATATGCACGCCTGCTCAATTCGCAACCTGACGAAAGAGTACGTTCTCAAGAGCGAAACGGTGCGGGCATTGCGTGGAGTCTCCTTCGATGTACCGGAGGGTGATTACGTTGCAATTATGGGACCTAGTGGTTCTGGAAAAAGTACGCTTCTGAATCTACTGGGTTGCCTCGACCAACCTTCTGATGGCGAATTGCTGTTGGGTGAAGACAACGTCGCTCGCATGACCGACGATCAACTAGCGGAGATTCGTTCGCGGCGGATCGGCTTCGTCTTTCAGTCGTACAACTTAATTCAACAGCTAACGGTCGTTGAGAACATCCAAGTGCCCCTGTACTACCAAGGAAAACTTGGTGCCAAAGAACGTCAGCGATGCATAGACCTCGCCCTTCGAGTCGGCTTGGCGGAACGGCTCACGCACCGTCCGATGCAGCTTTCCGGTGGTCAGCAGCAACGGGTTGCTATCGCCCGAAGCTTAGTAAACGATCCGTACTTTATTTTGGCGGACGAAGCGACCGGTAACCTCGATTCGAAAACGACCGCCGAAATCCTAGCGTTGTTCGACGAACTCAACAATGAAGGCCGAACAATCATCATGGTAACTCACGAGGATGAAGTCGCCGCTCGCGCTAAGCGGGTTGTCCGTCTTCGTGACGGTCTATTGCAATCAGACGAACAAAACGATCCCGCCGAGCGTGCAGAAGCCGCAGCGAAGGCCCTCGAAATGGCACCAGCGGAATAAACTTATGCTGTTCCTGCGAACACTCAAACTTGGCATCAAAAGTCTGCTACTCCACCCGCTCCGCAGTATGTTGACGGTGCTTGGGATCTTTATTGGCGTTGCCAGTGTTATCTGGCTGCTGGCGATCAGCGAAGGCATCAGTATTGAGGCGCGTCGACAGATCGAAAGCCTAGGCGCTGACACCATCATGATTCGCTCGGTG
>DNPC01000216.1 GCA_003501565.1 Planctomycetaceae bacterium
GCCTATTGCGCTTGGCTGGAAACCGTGCTGTGATGGGTGCATACGTCAATTCACGGGCAACCACCATCCTCCTGATTGCAACACTTCTGATGGCCTTGGTCGCCGGAGCGTTTAAGGCCAAGGAACTCTTCCCGCCACCTGCCAAGGCTCCTCAGCAAACCTCCTCCGTAACGCCGATCGAACGTTGAGTCGATCGCGTTTATGGTGGCGGCTCGAATCGTCCTAGCCTACTGAAGTCCAAGGCTTTGCATGAGCGGAGCATTCCACTTTTGGGTAGCGGTGTCATAGACGCCGAATCCAGCGCAAAACTCCCAATAAGCCCAAGTCATCTTTTGCTTCTCAGCAGCCGCAGCAACTACTTTTGTCCATTTGACGCGACTTTCCATCGGTGCCGCCTCGTAGGCGCCGAATTCTCCCAAGAACAACGGACGGCCGTGTTGTTTACCCCACTTAGCAGCATCTGCTAGTTCGCGCTCTACCTTCTGAACTTCGTCAGCGGCCCCCCATTTCAGGTTCTTCAATTTGCGAACTTGTGGGCTAGCCCACGATGCACCTTGATGCGTGAATTCATGTGGGTTGTACATGTGTACTGTGACAATCAAATTTGGATCGTCGGGCAGGTGAAGCTTGTCAAGCGCCCAAATCCCATTCCAATGGGGCGGCCCAACGATAACCGGCCGCGTCGGATTAGACTCCCGCACCGCCGCTAGCCCAATTCGCAGAACATCATTCCACTTTTCATTCAGGTTCGCGTGCGGCTCGTTGTTCAGTTCGAAGTAAAGGAACTCACCCCGACTTTGGTATCTTGATGCGATCTGCTCCCATAACGACTTGAACATCAATTTGAAATTGTCCGGCTCCGCATCCAGCCCTTCGAAGTGATGAATATTCAGCACGACATTGAGGCCCTGAGATTCAGCGGCGGTGAGCAAGCGATCAACCCGCACGAAAAAGCCTTGTTCAATCGTGAATGGAGACGTCTTTGCAGCGTAATCGGACCAACGCACAGGAAGCCGGACTGAGTTGAAGCCGGCCTGGCGAATCAATGCAAAGTGCTCCGCACGAATATCCGCCCCCCAGTTTGCATCGCGGGGCGCTTCGAGAAAGTTCCCAAGGTTGACACCGCGGCCAAGTCGCTGGTTAGCTTCAAACGTTGCTTTGTTGCTCTGCGCATCGCACTGGGCTGCGAACAGCAATAGCAGCATTGCGAGCCCCCAGGCACGCCGCGCCGCAACCCCCGATCGATTTAGAAAAACGGCTGTCATGTGCTCTCTCTCTCGTAATGCTCTGCGGCGAATCTAAAGGTTGGTGATCTCAATTCAGGCATTTCGGTTTGACCACCTCAAATCCACCTGTTTTAACGCGTCATCAATAGGTAGCATGACAAACGCATTATTGCGAAGCGCCTACGGGCTGTGTTCTGCACTTACGGAATCACTCGCTCAACCATGCAAATGAGTGTTCCTCGAGCTGCTATCACCAACCTTAATCATACAGAATCTACCTAAATGCACTGCGACTACGAATACGTAATTTTGGGCGCCGGACCTGCAGGACTACAGCTGGCATACTACTTCGAACGCGACAAACGAAACTACGTAATCCTTGAACAGAGCGACGCTGCTGGGGCGTTTTTTAACAAGTACCCGCGACATCGACAGCTGATCTCAATCAACAAGGTCTACGCGGGCACGGACGACCCTGAGTTGCGCCTTAGGCACGACTGGAACTCGCTCTTGACCGACGATCAATCTCACCTGTTTCGTGACTATTCGGTCGAGTATTTCCCACCAGCGCAAGCAATCGTTGACTATCTGAAGGACTTTGCAAAAAAGTTCAATCTCAACATCCAATATAACACCAAAGTGGATCAAATTCGCCGCGAAGAGGATCACTATCATCTGCAAAGCGAAGACGGCGGAACGACGTGTGAGCGGTTGATTGTCGCAACTGGCGTTAGTCAGACTTATCGCCCCGACATCCCAGGCATTGAATTGACTGAGGACTACGATGTCGTTTCAGTTGATCCAAGCGACTTTATTGATCAGCGGGTCCTGATTATCGGCAAAGGCAACTCCGCGTTTGAGACCGCTGACAATTTAGTGCCGACTGCCGCGATGATTCACATGGTGAGTCCGTTTCCAATTGACTTCGCGTGGAAAACCCACTTCGTCGGCGACTTGCGGGCGGTAAACAACAACATTCTGGATACCTACCAGCTGAAGAGCCAGAATGCGATCCTGGATGCAGAGACGCGCAAAATCCGAAAACAAGAAGACGGATCGTACGCAGTAGAATTCGCGTACAAACACGCCGAGGGCGAAGTTGAGGAACTGGTCTATGACCGAATAATCTGCTGCACCGGATTTCGTTTTGACGCCTCGATTTTCGAATCGTCGTCCCGACCAGAACTCACCATCTTTGACAAGTTTCCGAATCTGACGTGTGAATGGGAGAGCATCAACCAACCTGGGATGTACTTCATCGGCACTTTGATGCAAATGCGGGACTACAAAAAGACAACGTCCGGATTCATTCACGGATTTCGATACAACGTAGAAGCCTTTGCCAAGCTGCTCGGCGCGAAACACCACGATACGCCTTGGCCCAGTACGTCGATCACTCTAGCAGCCGATGCAATGGCTGAAAAGCTACTTGCCAGAATCAACGGATCCTCCGCACTGTGGCAACAACAGTCGTTTCTGGGTGACGTGCTGGTTGTTGAGGCCGATGGCACGGTGACTTACTACGAAGGAATGCCCATCGCTTACCTGCAGAAGCACTTCGTGGATAACGACGCACGTTGCTTCGTATTGACACTCGAATTTGGAACGATGGACCCCGATGAAGATCCGTTCCGAGTTAACCGCATCCGTCGCGATAACGTCGAAAAAGCAGCCTCGAGTACATTCCTGCATCCGGCAATTCGCGAGTACGAGAATGGTGCCAAGGTCTCCGAACACCACATAATCGAAGACCTCGAGGCTGTTTGGCGAGAACCTGAGCACGTTGAGCCGCTCAGGAAATACCTTCAAGCGAGAATCGAGTCCACGGCCAATAGAGTGCCTTGGGAATAGTTGGTTCCACCGCCGCAGGGACCGTCGTGGCGATTGCTTGAGCAAGCAGCACCTATCGCACGATGCCCGACACGGTCACCGCTCTTTCGTTACAAACCGTACACGCGGAAATGCTGGATGCATGCAGTTCACGGCGTTGTGCTGGTGTGCCTAATCAGTCTTCTGCATTCAGAATTCCTGCCGATACCTCAGGTATCTGTAGGCTGACCGGTAGGTCCTCTTACGGCAAGAGTGCGCTTCCTTCAAAAAGTGTCTTCATGCGGCTGGTGCGAATTCGATGAACGAACGTTTTAACGCTGTGCTCCATCTAGGCGATCAGTACAACTTCGATCTGTTAGATGAATTCGGCAATGTGTGTATCGCAGCTGGCACACAAATCACCGAACAAGTTATCGAAGAACTGCATGCGCTTGGAGCGCAGAAACTGTACGTTGGACCTACGGTCGCTGAATCAGATGAGTTGGCTGGGGCCGATCTACCCGCGCAATACAGCTCAAGTCACCAGAACTATCTTGCCAACCTTGCCACGGACGGTGCTGATATCATGGCTAGCGTGACCCAGCGACTTCACGCGGGGGAACGCATCGATGGGAATGACATCGACTTTATCGTCGAAGGTTACCAAAAAATTGTCACCGAAGATGCTGATGTCGTCCTGGCACAGGTGCTAGCCGATGCTGAATCCAGCGCGCTGCCCATACGATCTCTGCGGATGTCTGCAATCTCCATGGTTGCCGCTTACAAATTGGGTTATCCAGCAGACCAACGCCACCAAGTGGGGCGAGCTGCCTTACTGCACGACGTTAGCCTTCCCGATGACTGGCCGAGCCAATTGGGTGAACTGAAACGCTTTAGCGAAGGCAAAGTGTCTGCGGGTGGCAGTCTGACGATTGCCGAATTCGAACGCCAGCTGGACGCCTACCAAACGCATCCGTTTCGAAGTGCCGATACGTTGCGTGCTGGTCTACCCAATGTGACTGATTTAGAGCTTACTATTGTTCGGCAGGTTCATGAACAGTGTGATGGAACTGGGTTTCCACGACGCCACCGCGGCCACCTACTTCATCGACTTAGCCGCCTGGTAAATGTCGTTGATGCCTTCCTAACACTTACAGACCCTTTGCATCCCAACGGAGGCTACATCGCTTCGGATGCGATCGCTTACTTAGTTGCGCACGCTTTGTACGGAACGTTTGACCGTGACTGTGTACAGGCCTTGGTGCGTTCGACAGCCATTTATCCGGTTGGCAGCAAGGTACTGCTAAGCGACAACTCAACAGGAACAGTCCTCCGCAGCTGCAATGACAAGTACTTGCAGCCTATTGTTCGGATCGACGCCCCCGATGGCGAAACACTGGATTTAACGCGTAGTGATATGCAAATCGTCCAACCACATTCAGTTGGTGGTCGACGGATCACCAAAAACCGAATGCACTCTGCTCTCTGGCGTACTGTTTGATCGCAAGTAAGTTGATCGACCGTAAGCAATCAGCGCGGCCCAAGGGCGATTCGGCGGACTCTACGCAACTCTGCTCCCGCAATTTTCAGGGGAGACGGATTATGTGGCTGCCAAAAAACTACTTGTTGTTGTCCAGGAACAGCTTCGCGTAGTCTTCGCGAACTGGGCTGAAGATATCGAGGACAGTGACAGGGCCATCAATTGCGACAGCCGTGTGAGGGACGCCGGGCGGGACGATAAACATATCGCCTTGGGTACAAAGGCGTGTTTCACCGTCAATGGTCATCTCCAGTTTTCCTTTCAAAACAATCCCGGCCTGTTCGTGGGGATGATCGTGAAGGGGAACGACGGCTCCTGGATCCATCTCAAGATAGGAGAGCAAAATATTCTCACCAAAAGGAGTTCTCAAATGACAGCCCGGGATTGCTTCAACTGATTTGATTGCGCTGATATCGATAAAGGGCATGGTGGATCCGGTTGGGTTAAAGCAGTAAAAAAGAAGCGTCAGTCGGCAGACGCACCAGTGTCCCCGACGCGGCTATTGTAAGAGACGCAATGCGTTGGCGTGCCGGACCGTTGTAGAACGAAGCGGTTTAGGCGTATTGGAGCAACCCAGGCAGCTACAGATTCGGTACCTGACGAGTCCCCACTCAAGATGGATCGTCAGGAGCGATGCACTGCAAATCGACAAACGATAGTGTTACGAATTGGCGGCGGTGGGCATTGCCAGGACTTCTGGCTGCGAATCGGTTGTCTCGACTGATCCGAAGAGCGTATGTGCACTAGCATCGTGGATCAAAATTGGAAGCGTGTTCCCTGCTTGTCGGATGTTGCCATCCCAGACGACGATACGATCGCACATCGTACGTCCAGTCATTTGCCTGAGTGGGCCATCTTCCTTGCGCTTAATGGAGGTCTTACTAGGACCTTCCACAAGCACCTCGACACGACTTCCAAGGAACTTGAGGTTGTCTTCCTTGCTGATCTCGTTCTGTACGTCTAACAATGCATTGTTTCGAGCCGCTTTCACATCATCAGGGACGTCATCCTCAAGGCGCTCGGCCCCCTTTGTGCCTGGCCGCACAGAGTACTTGAAGATGAAGCTGTTCTTAAACCGACATCTGCGAACCAGATCAACCGTCATATCAAAGTCTGCGTCGGTTTCACCGCAGAAGCCAACGATAAAGTCACTCGACACGCTGGCACCGTCAACCATCTCGTTGATGCGGTCCATCATTTGATAGTAGTCATCAGTGGTATATCCACGTTTCATACGCTTGAGCACCTCATCGGAGCCGCTCTGTGCTGGAACATGTAGGTACGTCGAACACTTGGGAAGTTCGTTGACGGTCTTGAGCAACTGCGGTGTCATGTCTTTGGGATAGCTGGTCACGAATTTCAATCGTTCGATCCCATCGACCTCGTGAACCATCTCTAGCAAGTCGGCTAATCGTGTCGTGCGATCACCTTCGGTGTATTTGTAACTGTTGACCGTCTGCCCAAGGAAAGTAATCTCTTTGCAACCTTGTCTCGCCAGCTCTTGAGCTTCGGCCAAGATAATGCTTGGCGAACGCCCCTGTTCGGGACCGCGTGTCATCGGAACGATGCAGTACGTACAGAACTTGTCGCAACCGATTTGTATCCGCAAGTATGCTTGGAAGGGTGTCGGCCGCATCGTCGGGTCACGAAGCGGGTCAAAGGTTTCGTGGCTGCGACGTATGTCTTCTTGCGAGCCGTCTTTGCGACCCATGCTGACAGCCATCTGCGG
>DNPC01000477.1 GCA_003501565.1 Planctomycetaceae bacterium
AACGATTTGCCAAACTAAAATTACGAACATAAACCGGTACCATGGTCCAGCGAATGTCGAGATTGGAGGCGCACCCGCCGTCGGTCGCAGCGGCGGTGGTCTGTTCGACATGGGTGGCCGCCTGATCGGTGTTTGCAATGCGGCCGATGACATTGATGACGAAGGTATTTATGCGGGAGTCGAAGTCGTCTTCGCTCAGCTCGAGCGACTGCACCTGGACGCCATGGTAGCCGCAGTAGGCGGAAGCCAAAACTCTACAGTTGTGCCCGCTAGCCACGTGACTGCAGCCGACAATCCGATGCACAGCAGCAGAACGGATTTCGCCGATGCGAGAAATACCGGCATTGAGTTGGAACCGCCGATTCCGACAGCTTCCAGGCCAGCGCCGACCAACATGCCTTCGCCGGTTCAGCAGATAGTTTGCATTATCACGGCCACCGACGGCTCGCAACGCCAGGTCACGATCAATCGTCCTGATGCGGCGCTAGTAGGTGCCATCAACGGTGCCCAAAATTAGTATCGCGGTAGCAAGCGTTGCCATATTCGCGATCAACTAGAGCTCTATCGTCAACGATTCGAACTCTTACTCGTTTTCGTCCGGGTTTTCCTCAGGTCCGCGACGTGAGCCACCACGCCAGGTCGGTTGTCTTTGGCGAGCCTTGGGATGATGCTGTGCCTTGAATGAAGGCGCATCACGGCCGCGAATTTTGACTTCCAATGGTCGCCTACTCCGGCGCACCAAAGTTGCCTGAAGCCGCAGCTTTTCTATCCGAGCCAATTCGTCCACCTCGTACTCGACATCGTCTCCTTCCTCCAAGTCATTTTTCTCATCCTTGTCGACTTTGGAGAAATGAAAGAACACGTCTTCATTGAGATCGGCGCTACGGATGAAACCGATTTTCTTATCGGGAATGACTTTAACAACACGTCCAACGCGCATAGCTACAACTTTCAAAACTCACAGTTCGGAGTGGGGTACTGGCACTGGTACACCGGAATAAGCGCTGACCGCTTTCCCCAATTTCGGCCCTTGTACAAATCTCCGCAGTTCATCCCGTCACTCTAATTTGCGGGCGGGTTGGACGGTAGCCCTGTTGCGGGTAACGCGACCACAGGAATTCACCGTTAGCTCCCACACAGATCCTCGAATTCAAGCAACGTCGATTCAACTTGTAAAATGACATGAGTGCAGCGACCGGAATAAGGTCAAACCACTCACAATGGGTTGGCAGCGACTTTTCAGCATCTCCTAGGCTGCCACTGCTCGCGATTGTCGCACATACTAAAGTGGATGACGACGCTGCATAGGCTCGCCAATCTCCTTGCAAGCGGCGTGAATCTCCTTCGCCGGCGGCGTGCCAGCATACCTGTCTACCGATGCCCACTTACCAGCGAATTGACTCCTGTCACTCCACACGTATTGACGACAAGAACATGGAACTAGAACAGTTACGCCGAAGCTACGCCGACGGATTCTTGCAAATTGACCAGTTTCCTCGTAACCCCATGGACGCTTTCAAAACGTGGTTTGAAGAAGCAAAAGCTGCTGATCGGCCTGATTGGCTGGAAGTCAACGCAATGACTGTCGCAACCTCTTCAGCGTCGGGAGACGTGTCGGCTCGAATACTGCTCCTGAAGAAGATCACAGCCGATGGCTTCGTTTTCTTTACCAACTATGACTCAGCCAAGGGGATTCACCTAGCCGAGAACGCGCAGGCAGAACTACTCTTCTATTGGCCACACCGTGAACAACAAATTCGCATCCATGGTAGTACGGAGAAGACTAGTGCCGCACTCAGCGATGAGTATTTCCACGAGCGGCCCCGCGGTAGCCAACTGGGTGCTGCGGTTAGCCCACAGTCTTCACTGGTAGACAGCCGCGAACAACTAGTCGAATCAGCCATCAAGCTTGAATCTGAGCTGAACGGTGCTGAGGTTCCCCGTCCAGCTAATTGGGGCGGCTACCTGCTGCGTCCAAATCGATTCGAATTCTGGCAGGGCCGCCCAAGCCGGCTGCATGATCGAATCGTTTTTCAAATCTCAAATGACGGTTGGCAGATAACTCGAATCGCTCCCTGACGAAGCAGACTCATGGCGAGTTTCAGTCTCTAGGATATGCTGATGTTTGCCTGACAAACTAGGTGTTCGCATTCAAGTAGTTGACGACTTGCAGGACATCAATCGCCGACACAAAACTGTCACCGTTTACATCAACGAACGGTGGCGGCTCTGGTCCATCAGACCTCAGATCGCGGCTGCCATTCTTGTTGATGTCATTGACGATATGCAAGACGTCGATCGGTGAGATAAAGGTATCGTCGTTAACGTCGAGCGGCTCGTCTGGGTTCTGCCAACGACTATCGTTAATCTCAAATCCAAAATCTACATCTAACGTCACCTGGCCTGCGGTGACACCGACGGTTCGCCGGCCGCCAGCATCAAGATTGCGATAATCGCCAAGTGGCGTCACGAGAACGTCGTATTGACCAGTTGGCAGATTAGGGATTCGGAACCCTCCTTCTGCGTCGGTAGTCGTACTGGACGCAGGACCAAACTGAAGGTTATCAAGGCGAACGTTCGTCAGGTTATGTGCGCCAGCGTTAACGTATGCGATGTTCGCATCTGGGCTCTCAACGACCATGGTGTGTACTTCACCCAACGCGAGCGGGCCGGTTGTGTAGCGAGCAACAAGATTCCCCTGGCTATCAAATGCGTCGAGACGGCCTCTTGAATTCCCACTCGCGCCGATGGCATCAATTTGGAAATAGGATTGGGGCTGGCTGAAAGTTGTTTGTAATTGCCGAGATGCATCCGTCCAAGTCGCCAGGTAAGTCGAAGCGCCGCGACTGAATCCGCGGAAGTTCATCGTTCCAGTGCTCGTCGAGCTATCGGCAAATGCGCCAACCCGGCCATCTGCGTCGGTTCCGACACTACGCAGTGTTAAGTCCGGACGGAATGTGCTCGAAATCGGACCACTTGGCAGATCATCGGGATCGATCGTATCACGCAACGCAAGTGGATTGCCCGCCTGATCAACCACAGCAACATCCCATCCCTCTAGGCCGAATTCGTTGAAGTCACGCAGGCCGTTGGTATTCTCATCGATCCAGACGTAGCCAGCGATACCACTCTCAGCTGTCTGATCTGCTCGGCCGATTCGGCCAGTAAATACGTTGCTCTCAACAGTGGAGTTTGCGTCGCGAGCCCGGATCTCAACTTCGGTTGCATTTGCAGGAATGTTGATTGACAAATCTAAGTCGACCTGGGCCGAACCGGGCATCAGCTCAGTTTGCCAAGGACCACCGTCTACTCGATATTCAATATGAGTAATCCGATTCGTCGTAATGTCGTTGCCAATTCCGCTGGGATTCAGATTTGGAAGAGTGCGGACTGTGGCCGCACCCTTGAACTCGTAGGTTCCGGTGTTTGCATCAAAGTATCCACTACCCGTTAGGCGGTGCGGCACGTCTAGGACGTCAAAAATCCCGTCGTTGTCACTATCCTGCCAGCCCAACATCGCCAGCGTGCTATCTGGTGAAACGTAATTCGAGTACGCCGTATTAAGTAGCGTCCCTGAAGCCATAATGCTCGGCTGTTGGACAAAGCCCGGGTTCGGGTTGTCAGCCGCGTTCTCGTTCAACGTGTTGTAATATCCCCGCCGGGCGTAGTAGGTACCGCCGCCTGGATATTCGTCGCGAGCCCAAAAGATGTGTCCAGTTTCATGGGTGAAGGTCGATGCTGGGCGCGTCGAAGGAACGACCATAAACAGGCCCCCAGCAAAAGCGAACGCCCGACGGAAGGACCCACCCTGCGCGAACATTCCGTCCGAATCACTTTGCGATGGCACTACGAACATCGTAAAGGACCAGTTGGTATCGTGTTTCACACGTTGTGCATGATTGAAATCAAGTATTCGCGATTGGAGTGATCCCGATGTAAGTCCTTGATCATCCAAGAAGTCGGAAACCCACAGTGAGTAATCATTTGAGCGCCGGCTGATGGGTTCGTAGGCCGTCTCAGCTGGCGTCGATGCAAAAGTCGTGTCGATCGTAAATGACAGGTCATGGACGGTATTCTTGGTGGCTAGCAAATCGACCCACCAATCGAGTCCTTCGTCGATTTTTGCGAGCACTTCGTCGATATGTGCTTGACTCCAATCCTCAGTGCTTGCATCAATTTCACCGTTGCTTTCCAGGAAAACTGGGGTCACAGTGACAGTGCCCAACATGAACTCGCCAAGATCGTCGGGTGAGGCTCCAAACGGCATCGCTGTCAGGACGCGA
>DNPC01000713.1 GCA_003501565.1 Planctomycetaceae bacterium
CGCCGCAAATCTACTGGGTTCGATATCGAGCCACATCATGTCTTTCTCTGCCGGAAGACCATTGTAATACTGCTCGACCATCGCGGTTCTGGTCCATGGGTCGTTTCGGTTTTGGATGACCTGTGTTGGAACGTTTACGCTCGCGACATCGGGGAGGAATGACTTCGTGTTGAGGTCAAAGCCAAGGCGGCTAGTCGTCACCCTTGATGCCGCCCGTTGGAGAAACTTTGGCATACCGAGTGCATCAACGAAGTAGCTGTAAAGTAGCGGCTGAACCGCCACCATCGCACGGATGTTCTTGAACTCACGCAATCCGTCGTCCACGCCGAACGCATACGTTGCGGCAGCGGCACCCATGCAAACAGAGAGAAGCGCAATCTCAGCATCTCTGTACTTCGAGTGATTAGAGATGTATTCAACCGCAGCAACGACATCTTTGGCTTCTTCTGGCCCCCAACTGACCCACGGAGTAGGGCCTAATTCGCTTTCGCCGTGACCTCGAAAGTCATACATCAACACCGAGTAGCCGTTGCTTGCCAGGTGCTGAGCTTGCCGGAGGAAGCAGATATCTTTCTTCCACGGAGCGAACAGGCCTTTGCCCTTGCGACACCATCCAGCTCGGTTGCATTGCACACCGAAGTGGCTCTGCACAACCACGCGACCGAGTCCGCCATGGATCAGCCATCCATGCAACTGGACACCGTCGCGGGTTTTGAATCGCACCTGCTCATAGTCGAGACTGTAGTTGTCAGGGCTGTCAAACAGAGGCGACTGATGTGGCTTGACCATCATGTTCGAGATCATCTTACCAAGCATGACTCGTCACCAACTTCTCTTGCGGCATAACGACCAGCGTAACCCGGTTGTGGCGAGTGACGCTGAATTCTGAAACCGGCCCGACCACAACTCGGGTTCACGCTGTTGTTATACCGCCGTTTCGAGAAACGTTGGAGCCACGACATACGACTCACCAACAATCAGTGCGAATAGTTGTTCTCTTTCCGGTATCCATTGGCTGTCTGACCACCACACAGGGTCTCGGTAGGGCGGTGAAGAATGGCTGGCTCCGTGTCTGTCCAAGACTTCGGCGTATGCTTTAAGCAACGGCACAGGCCCCTTGGCGAGTAGTCCGTGGCCGCCTCGCAGGACGTCTGTTGCGTGGCCGGACAAGTTCAGGAAATAATCGACGGCATACCATCGGCCAACGGTTTCAAGGTGTGTTTCAATCAGCGAACCAAGCAGAGACGCAGGATCATTTGGCGCGCCATTGAAGTAGAGTTCGCCTTGTTGCTCAGTATTCGGCCAAAGAACGACATGGTCGGCGGTTAGCGTCACTAAATCATCAACACCGGCTGCAACGATGTGATGTGAGCGCGGATCAGTGCAAACGATTCGAAAGTTGTGATGCGCAGCGTCCGGCAAACGAACGGAAGTCGTCAACGTCAGGGTGGACCTCTCCCACTCTGCCGAAGTGATCGACAGCCAGCCGTCATCTTCGTATTCCAAAGTCTCGGTAAGGGCGAGGAATTGCGAAAGCACAGCACTCTCTGGTTAGCGGTATAACGATCACAATCACCGGGCGGTGACGATTGGATTATGAAAACAGAAAGCGGGCCGCCCACCGCTCCGGTGCATTGTTTTGTTATGCAGCTGGTGTGACCATCAGTCGAAGTCATTTGTGGCGGCAATGCTGTGGTTGGACCATTCGAATTCCCCTGCAGCTATTGGCACACGAAACTCGACGACGCTTTCAGAGTCAAATTCATCTAGCCGGTAGCTCTCGCCGTCGTACTCGCCAGTGACATTGTAATGAAACGACGCTGAGTTTGCTTTACCGTCTGTGTGGTAGATGGTAAGGCCCCACAACTTGATCTCAGATGGCGAAACCGTTCGGCCGGGAAGAAAACTTTGCAAGTATTCCTGCGTGTACGATGCGGTCTCCGAAAGCCTGCTCTGCCAATCGGCGAGGAGCAATGCGAACGCTTCAACAGTTTGCTGATCGACAACTTCTTTATCATCAACCATGAGAGTGACTTCGGCACCCGTCACGATGACGACAGCTTGAAGCGACGGAATCCAGTCGGGGTTCTGAATCTCAAAGTCACTGATGGTGAGCTCTTGCCAACGCTTCACGACTTTGCCTTGCTGCATAACGACCAAGGTCACCGGGCCGTGACGTTTGGCATTCAATTGGGAATTGCGGGCGGACACGGCTCCGGTGCACCGCCTTGTTATGCAGCCCGTCTGAGCTGCCGCGTCCAACACAGTGAGGCGACAAATGCGCCAATACAATACCACACAATGTCGATTGGATCGCCGACGGCCCATCTGGACCAGTATGAGTGTGCTGGCAGTATCAACTCAAACATGACCGACCACACGAGCAGCGGTAAGAGTATCTCATGCGCTTCTGGCGGTCGATCATGAGGGCGAAGTTTACATGAACGAGCGACGAAAACCACAACGGGAACGAAGAACGGAATGCAGAGAAAGTCATTGAGGTGGTTATGAACGAAGCTACTGTCGGTGAACGGCTTGACAAGAAATCGGTTGATCCAGTAGAGCGAAAACGCAGAAACGAATACGGGGTCGCGAAGGTATCCGTAACGCATCGTTAGTGCCCGCTAGGTATGTGCAGTGGCATTAAGACAGCACCGACGATCGAAGCAAGTACGACGACAAGCAGCGAGTACCCGATGAATGACATCGGCCGCAACGCTTGTTTGTCGACGTCAGCATCGCCCAATGCGTTAAATGCCGTGAGGAACACTACAATGGCAGCAATCAAGCCTGCGGTTGTAAAGCCGCCACGATCAACCTCCGAGGAATCGGTCTCGGTGAAGAACTGACTGAATGTAGCGAGCGTGATCCCCGTCTTCGGTTCTCGTGCGTCAATGTCAGCGTCAAGGCCAACGCCACCCGGCTTACGGTCCCGGCCCAATGACCGAAGCGTAAACTCCGTATTGCTGGTGTTGTAAACAAACGGAGTGCCCCAATCGTCTGTGGGTGGGCCATCAGGCAGTCGCCACGATTGGTGAACCTTGGGGATGACAACCAATGATTCGGGAAACGTGGAGTGTTCTTCGCGATACGCCTCAATCTGCTGTGACAGTATGCGGAGTGAATCACGCGTGTAGTCTTGCCTCCGGCAAACATTGCGGACACCTCGCAAATTGTACCACGCAACTACATTGAGAATGGCAAAGACAGTGAGCCCACAAACGAGAGCAATGGGAGCGTGTCGAATGAGTCGTCGTTTCATCGGCTCCTTGCTGCATAACGTCTGCCGTAACCGGGCACGAACGGAAGGCTTTGATTTCAGTTGCCGCGTGAATGAGTGCTCCGGTTCACGACTTTGTTATGTGCCCCTGCTGATTGCAGGGCCGACCGACATTTGGCTCAAAACGGCAATCTGATTCGTTTGCTATCGCAGAAAAGACGCCGACGATCTCATCGACGCTGTCAACGTCTAAGGTGATCGTAACTTCGATGCTGCCAGTCGGCAATCGGTACTGCGCTGGCCGCTGGTCTTGAAAATAAAGCCCAACGTGAGCGTGTAGTGTTGGCACAAAATGCGACTGGAAAACATCAGGATCACTGATGGTTGGGGAACCACGGCCAGACAGGCCCCAGTTGTCGGCAAAAATATTCAACAGCTGCTGGCGATTGATGCTGGGTGGCACAACAAAAGATATGGCACCACGGCGTGAACAATACGGCCACGGATCAAAGTACGGGAAACGTTTTTGCATCAGGTGCTGGTAATGGACGACCAATTCGGCGAACGTTTCGCCGAGAATGGTGACATCAGATGAGTCATGCGGCAAGTGAACAATCCGTCGCCCGTATCGTGGGCAAGTGATGTAGGTGTCACCTTGATCACAGTCAGCAACTACGACGCAATGGTGAAGGTCCTCGATGGAAATGATCGAACTGGGCCAGATATCGTGTCGCACTTCTTCACAAAGCGATTCTTCGATGAATTCGCGTGTCCAGCGAACTCTTCGCTCAGCAGGGGTCAGGATTGTGAGACCGTCACAGAATCTACCGAGCCCCAGCGTGTTTATTAGAGCGTTGTAGTCGTGGGGACGTAGCGGCTCTGGAAAGTCGGGGTCGTTGTAGTCGCCGGGATGGAGGTGACCAGTTACGAGATAAGGGTCAAAGGTGTACATCAAGGGTCTGGCACATAACGCTAGTGTTCACCGGGTCGCGACGGTGGACTTTGATTTCAGAAAACGCGCCGGTCGCGACTCCGGTGCAACACATTGTTATGTGGCTTATGGAAGCGTATTACACGGATGACTACGTGACGATTTATCACGGTGACAGTCGAGTGATTTGGCCACAACTGGAGCGGTCGCAATTACTGTTGACCGATCCGCCGTATGGAATCGAGTACAACGCACAGGCACAGAACCTACCGGGAAGCACGAAGCGTGCGGACATCAGCGGCGACGATGATATTGCGCTAGCCCGTTGGTTGTGTTCGATGTTGTGGATGGTTGACGATGCGGTGATATTCGGGGCGAATTGTTTTCCGGGACTGCTGCCGCATCGCGGGCGGTGGGTTTGTTGGGACAAACGAACAATGCCAGCGGCAGACAAGATGCTGGGGTCGCCGTTTGAAATGGCGTGGATGAACAAGCGAAGCGGGTACGACAGGATGATACGGAAACTGCACGGCGGCGTTGTGAATGCGGACGGCGGGAAGCGAGTACACCCAACGCAGAAACCGAGCGGGTTATTCATGGCGATCATGGGCGAGATATTTCCCGAAGCGGAAACCGTGGTCGATCCGTTCATGGGTTCGGGGTCGGTGCTGCTGGCCGCGAAACGTGAGAACCGGAAAGCGGTCGGAATCGAGATAGAGGAACAATACTGCGAGGCGGCGGCAAACCGTCTGCGGCAGGGTGTGTTGGACTTTGCCACATAACGGTTATCATCACCGGGCCGTGACTGGTGATTTTCAGATGGAAATTGCGGCACCGACACGGCTCCGGTGCATGTGATTGTTATCCGTCTCTGGCGACCAATGTCATGGTACTTTCCTCGCCGGTTTCGAGGTCAAGGGTCTTTGCCACGAAGGAATCCTTACGAGTAAAGCTGTCGCGAACCATCGTGCCGCAGTGAGGCAGGCCATAACACAACGACTCGAGACGATTCAATTGTTTGCCGGTGTGCGAGTCGATGACAATCGTGTAACTGTGATCGTAGGCGGATACTGCTGCCCCAAACAGTTTGCCGTCGCCTGAGAACTGACCGACCCCCATGTGATGTTTTCCGAGTACCTGCTTGAACGATTTGGACCAAATGATCGACCAGTCAGAGCGGTCGATGCAATGAATTCCTTTTCTTCGGTCGATTGCAATCAGATGAGGATCAATGGGACTTGGCTTCAGATCGAACAGTGTTGCCTTGAAAGGCAAGGATACGGTGACCACATCACCAGTTTGCAGTGAAACACGAAGTAACTCGTCTTTCTTCTGTGACGGGACAATGACTTCATCCTTGGCAATAACGAGTCGGTCGAGCGCACGAACGCCTTTGACTTGTGTTGCCTCCGACGATTCGACGTCCAGCAAAACGACTTGCGGACCGGTCTTGAATAGGAGCCGAGTTCCTGATTCATCGAAGGTCACCAGCGGCCCGATTTCCCGGAATGGAAACGTGGCTTGAAGATCGCCTGACGTCAGGTCAAATAGGGAAAGATCAGCACTGTTCCAGAAACCCATAGCGAATCGGTTCGACCGCAAAGATCCAGTACAGTCGAAATCATCATCGACGGATGCAAATGTTGCGCTAATCGGCTGCATCGCGGAATCTAGAATTGTCACTGAGTGTTGATCAGTGTTCACGCGGCAGTGCGTGCCATGTGGTGTGGTGGAGATGTAAAAGCTCATCCGACGGATAATCGTTTACCATCACCGGGCCGTGACTGGTGATGGTCCAATTTGAAAGCAACGCCGACACGGCTCCGGTGCATGGTATTGTTATCTGCCCGATTCAGAGACATACTCCGACATCACAAAAGTTGTCACCAAAGGACGACCAGAGTCTACCAACAGCTTAGCAACAGATTCTGTGATCGAGGACTCAGAATCGCTGCAAACTGAAGCGATCGATTGAAGACATGATGGCCTTAATGCCCCGGGCAATATGAATACGCGATCACCTTCAACCGCAGCCCATGCTACCGAATCAATCTGCTGTTCGTGCACAAACGATCTGTATTGCAGCCGCAAATAACGATCGTCAGTGGGCTGTTGGCCTTCACTGAGCATTGCGTGATAGGCGGTGTGAGGGGAGTTTTGGGACTCCAATTGGCGATTTCGCACTTGGACTACAGACGTTGAACCCAGCCAGTGGCAATGGATTGCAGTGCCCGAAAAGAAAACACACGCTCCTTCCGCGGAGCTCTGCCCCCACATGTCAAATTGGGATGCACACGCCGATTCAGCGCGTTGCCACTCAGCAGCGGTTGCGTCAACTGCTTGCTGATATGCCCAGAGGGCCAACGCCTCCGTTTGTGGCTGAGCGTTGATCGCATCAGCAAAGGCGTTGCGTGCGATGTTTGCCCATGGCCCGAAAAACGCAGCAACAATCGACCCCGCAACTACGGAGACGTGCGGCTGAGCAGACTGCTGAGCGCCAGCTAAAGACACTGGATGGTGGCTCCACGTCACAATGCTGGCCTTGGCAGATAACGTCTAAATTCACCGGGCG
>DNPC01000213.1 GCA_003501565.1 Planctomycetaceae bacterium
TATCCGAAAACCCATTAGCCGATCGGCGTTAGCCGCGGTTCCCACCCCAACAACCGGGGCTAACGCCCCGCGGCTGACGTTCGATTCAAGATTTTCGGATAGGTTCTTAGTCACGCTGGACAATTACCAGGCACATGTCGTCCGCTTGTGGTAACTGCGCTGAGAAGTTTTCAACGCTGGTGACGATTTTCTGGCCGTCTTCGGAGACCGAACCTTTGAGAGCGGAGACCTTCTCACGGAGCCGCGCAAGTCCATACATCTGACCACTTGGTGAGGGCGCTTCGTTAATGCCATCGGTATACATATACAGCCGCTGTCCGGGTAGCAGATCGATGTAAGAACATTCGTATTGCACGTCTTCCAAAACGCCCAGCGGCACCCCGGCGGTTTCATCTCCAGGTTCAAATATTTGCTCATCCGACTGAAACCAAATCGGCAACATGTGTCCCGCATTAACGATCGCCGTCCGACCGGTGGCTGGATCAATAATTAAGCAGCAAAACGTAGCGAACATATCGACATCCAGCTGATGCATCCGCTGGTTCAAGCGTGTAATCGCTTCGGCTGGGTCTTCGTAGCTAGCCAACAGAAAGCGTGTCTCTGCCGAGAGCTTGGCCATCAGCATTGCTGCGGCGATCCCGTGACCTGAAACGTCCGCCACTACGACTGCGATCCGATCACCAGACAGCCGGATGTAGTCAAAGTAGTCGCCACCGATGTGCTCGGCAGGCTGATAGAAATGATAAAAACCAAGTCCATCTGTTTGCGGATAATCCAGCGGCAAGAAGGCCTTCTGAACATTTCGGGCTAATTGCAAATCCTGCTGAACACGCTCTTGTGCAACAACCTGTTCATGTAGCTGCGCGTTTTCAATCGCAATACCTGCTTGGGTAGCCACACCAGCCAAGAGTTCAAGATCCTCGCGCTGGAAACTTCTTGCTCGATCCATGGTGTCGATCTGCATCGCACCAATCGCATTGCCTTCCGAATCGAGCAGCGGTGCTACGATCATCGACCGAACACGAAAGTCTGAGATGCTAACGGCTTGGTTGAAACGACTGTCCGTGGAGGCATCCATCGAAATGATCGCCTCCTTGGAATCCATCACTTCTTTCATCACGGTTCGACTAATCCGGAACGACTCCTCCTGTTTGTCGTTGCGCGTCTTGACCCACCTCGGAATGAGTTCATCGCCTGCTTGCAGAACGACGAAGGCGCGGTCTGCTTGCAAAAACATCTGAAACAGCGTGTCTAAAACTTTCGGCAATACATCATCAAGCTGCACTGCCCGAGCTAGATTTTGCGAAATCTGAAGCACAGCGTGCAGCCGGGCTTCGGTGCTGTAAGTCAGCTGTGATCCATGTTTCGATCCACGAATGTCCAGCCTGCTTCTTACATGTCGCGAGGACTCGTCTTGGGCTTCGTCGTCGACCAAATGAACGATGCGTGATGAATTCTCTCCGCTAGTCGCCACAGGTAGGCCAACTTGATCAACATCATGAAACGCAAACTCTACGTCGCAGATCCGAATCAAGTCTCCGTCGCTTAACTGCGGTCGTTCCTTGACTTCTCGGCCATTGAGAAACGTCTTGTTCCGGCTTTTCAAGTCTTCCAACTTGTAGCCTGCATCGTCTTTTACAATGCGAGCATGTTGGCGGCTGACGGCTCCAACTTCAATCGTAACATCGCATTCGGGATGACGACCAAGCACGGTTTCACGCTTAACCAGATCGTAGCGCTGACCGTAGCTTGTACCGCTGATGGCACTCAGATAAGCCATGGGTGGGTTCGCTTGAGGGTGAAAGGTGGGCAACTCTGTTCAATTGTAGCCAAACGATTGGCCACGAGATCTTCACTGAACGTATGCAGGTGCTGCAGCGAACATTCCTGCGTACCTTTGCCAAGCTGCAACAGAGCCTAAATCTTAGGTGGATTTAGAGCAGCCTCTACCAGAATACCGAAAGCTTCCGCGGGCGTCTTGTCGTAAGACATGTTAGGAATGTCATTGTTTTGCAGCAGTTGTTCGCTGCGCTCCATGAATTTGCGAATTTCATCGCCAGTTAGGTCCGTTCGAACCTCCAAACCGAGCTGATCATCGCGAACGGTCGCGCATGGTTGCAGCGTAAATTCCATGTCATTGCGAGCCAACAATCGATCAGTCGCCATTCGCATCAGTCGTTCAGTCAGCCGCTTAAGCGTTTCGCGTTCGGTCTCGGTCAAGTCCGTCCCTTCGGCCTGCTCCAGGATGGACTGAACCCCACCCCACAGAAGAATAGGGTTATCCTGAAGACAATTACGAAGCCTGAGAAGCTGCTCCTTGTCGATCGACCGCTCTTCAATGATTGGCAGTAGTTCTTGAAGCTGGTCGACAATCGAAGCCTTGTCTTCGGGCGCAAGTTGGCTTTGCTTGACCCATGGAATCAACTGCTCATCGATCCCCTTGTAGGCGAAAGGATATTGGTCGCTGAAGACGATCCAGCTACCGAACCCACAGAATGCGCAGACGGCCGCTAAGCCGAGGATCGCCACAACCAAGCAGGCTGGTGCCAATGACGGTTCTTTGTGCTCGTCGGTTTGCTCGGTCATTGCACTAGTTGCGCTGCGTTCGCTCGTTAAAGATTAAGAAAAACCAACCTGACGGGATGAGTGGGACTGGCTTATAAGTCGTATTTGATGCCGACGATCTCGAACTTCAACTTTCCCTTCGGAACTTCGATTTCAACCTTGTCGCCGACCTTCTTGCCCATCAGAGCCGCACCGATCGGGCTGGTCGACAGAATTTTCCCGGCGTCGTAGTCTTCGTCGCCTGCACCAACCATCGTGAACTCTTCCTCGTCATCGTAGTCTAGATCGTTGACCACAACCGTCGCTAACAATCCGACGACATCCTGGCTTACCTTGCTTGGATCGATGATGAAAGCGTTGGCGATCATCTGTTTCTTTTGGTTGATCTTCGCCTGTAGCATGCCTTGATTTTCGCGTTGTGCATGGTATTCCGCATTCTCCTTTAGGTCACCTTCGGCCCGAGCTTCGGCTATTTTCTCGGCCACTAGAGGCATCTCCACATTTTCCAGATGCTCAACCTCCTCGCGCAGTTGGTTGTACTTCTCGCGAGTCATTGGTACTTGTTCTGCCATGTTACAAAGCTTCCTGTCTTGGCCGGATTGAGTTAAATCGAGTCGATGTCGAGGCAAGTGGGTGCAAATTGCAGGGCATCCTCCCCGTGGAGTGCGCGACTCTCGTCAAGCCTCAAAAAACGCGACCTCCTTCGCATTTTGCCGAAAGAGGTCGCGTGAAATTTTGAACTGATTTCGCTTAATTCTACACGGATTCTTGACAATCCAGAAGCCTAGCATCTTCGCGGCCAATCTCTCAGCGGGTCGCTTTCATACCGGCTGGGTTCTGCACAGACTACTCGAGCAACAAGCTCGCGATCGCGCATCTGGATAAACGACAGCATCAGGACAGGCACTTACCCACGCTCGGGGAGATGAGGCTCCGAACGCGGCTTTGGTGTTTCTGCTACCTGAAAATACGCTCGTCAGGTTGCTTGATAGAGAATTCGGCCGCAGGATGGACAGATGATTGGTTGTCCGATCTTGGTCTTGTCGAGGAGCTGCGGCGTCAGAGTCTGATAGCAGCCGCCACAGCAATTGCCTTCAAGCTCTGCCATCGCGTCTTCGCCCTTAAGTGGGACCAAACGGTCATACTCACGCTTGAAGTCTCCGCTCAGCTCTTTTTCTGCCTCAGCCAATTCAGCGCCTACGCGTTCCAACTCTGACTCGAGACCGACCCGTTTTTCGCCGATCCGCCGCTCGATCGCTTGGAATTCTTCCTCGACCTTTGCAACAGCTACTTCGGTTTCTTTAATCGCCAGCTCCTGAGCATCGATCGACTCGAGAATCTCCAGGATTTCATCGGAAAGTACGAGATTGGCCTGGGTGTCGGCAGCGATTTGGTCCTTGAGAGCTTGATACTCGCGATTCTCCTTGGCCGCATTCAACTTACCATTCAGATCGTGAATCTTGTTTTCACGTTCCTTCATCTGGAGCTGCTTGCTGTCAGCATCCACGCGCGACTGCTTGAGTGCATCACGCTCGGCCTGCAGCTGATCTTCGGCGGCCTGCAACTTTGTCCGTGCCGCCGCGACCGCCTTGGGGCCGCGCAAGAGCTGTGAATTCAGATCCGCCTTTTGACGATTGATTCGATGCAATCGCTGGATCAATGCCGCTGTTATCGCCATGGGTCGTCGTTTAATGCTGGTACCAATAGAATGTCGGTAGGTAGATCGGCGGCTGGACCGCGGGCACAGGTCGGCTGCGGACCAATCGAGCTCGAACTAGCCCTGCAAATTTACCTTACACAGACTCGGTAGCCTAGCCAGCGCGTCTGGCCACCCACGGCTGTATTGAGAAAATTGCCCAGTTTTTCATCCGGAGCGCAATACGATGTCAGACCTGGCCCAAACTCTAGCTCAATTCGGACAGGAGCACTTGCTGCAATTTGCAAGTCAACTGACACCAGCGGAGCTGACATCACTCGAAAGCCAGATCGAAGCCATCGATTTCGAGCAGTTAGCGGCATTGACCAGCGGAAAAGACAAGACCATTGATTGGGCCGAGCTAGCCCGACGTGCAGATCCCCCGCGGGCTGTCCGCCTCAACCGCCCCGCAGAAGAATCTCCAAGCGAGGCTGCGATCAAGGCTGGCACCGAAGCAATCAAAGCAGGCAAGGTGGGTGTGATTCTAGTCGCCGGCGGTCAGGGCACACGACTCGGGTTCGATCAACCCAAAGGCATGTTCAAGATCGGGCCAGTCAGCAATCGTACTTTGTTTGAAATGCACTGTGATCGCCTGCGAGGTGTCATGGATCGCATGGATGTTGAGATTCCGATGTACGTGATGACGAGTCCTGCCACTGATACGCAGACTCGCGCGTACTTCGATGCCAACGACAACTGTGGACTACCCAACGAACTGTTGCATATCTTCTGCCAAGGCACGATGCCCGCCGTTGATGATTCGGCTGGGAAAATTCTGCTTGCGGACGTTAACCAAATCGCCACAAGCCCTGATGGACACGGGGGACTCGTCGCTGCTCTTCACAAACAGGGCTGCTTCGACGACGCGCAGAGCAGGGGTGTTGAGTATTTCTTCTACGCACAAGTCGACAACCCGCTTGCACAACTCTGTGATCCGGAACTGATTGGCCATCATATCTTGGCGAAAAGCCAAATGACGACTCAAGTGGTTAGCAAACGATTCCCAATGGAAAAGGTTGGCAACGTCGTGACCATCGACGGCAAGACCAACATCATTGAGTACAGCGACCTACCCGAAGACGCGGCCAACCAGACGCAACCGGATGGATCGCTGAAATTCTGGGCTGGCAATATTGCGATCCACGTTTTCGATCGCACTTTCTTAGAATCCGTTGTAGACGATGCCGCTGGCCTCCCCTTCCACCGAGCTCACAAAGCGGTGACCTTTGTAGGACCTGATGGAAAAACTTGCAAACCAGAAAAACCGAATGCAATCAAATTTGAACGCTTCGTGTTTGACCTCTTACCGCTCGCGGAAAATGCGATTGTTGTCGAAGGTGACCCATCTCGAGTTTTTGCACCGGTGAAGAACGCCGACGGCGCTGCGGTAGACACACCTGCCAAATGCAAAGAAGCGATTCTAGCGCTTCACCACGGCTGGCTAGAAGCCGCTGGAGCGAAAATTGCGCCAGGTGTAAGTGTGGAAATCCATCCTCTTTGGGCGTCGTGTGCCAACGAAGTCGCCGAGAAGGTTGACTCCGGCCAAGAGTTTCCTACCGATACTTTTCTGAGCTAGCGCGGGAGTAATCCGCAGATTCCCAAGTTACTGATGCCGCTAAGGCTTTCGGCGAATCGGCCTTCCTACTTTTGAGGCCAGAACAACTTTCGGCCCTTCGCGGTCCTATCGACTGCCTTCTCGCGAGGACTAACCCTTTACAACAGACTGCTTCTCCGGCCTAGAACGAACACATCATGCAAGCCGACGCCACGACCCAACAAATCATCTCAGACAACTGGGCTGCAGTCCAAGCAGAAGTACGCACGGCCTGCGAAGCTGCATCGCGGTCAACCGACAGCGTGCGTATCGTTGGTGTCAGCAAGTACGTCGATCCTCCGTTCGCGGCTCAGCTTTTTAGATCGGGCTGCGAGCATCTTGGCGAAAACCGACCACAACACCTCTGGGCCGCTCAAGAGCACTTCGTTGAGCTTGGGTTGGCTGCCAAATGGCACATGATCGGTCACTTCCAACGCAACAAGGTGCGCCGTACACTTCCGATGCTCACCTACCTGCATTCACTCGATAGCCAGCGATTAACCGAGGTGCTGGCAGACGAACTAACCAAGCGCGAAACGGTGCTCCCCGTTCTGTTGGAAGTCAACGTCAGCCAAGACGACAGCAAAACGGGGCTGCCGCCAGATCAAGCGGAACGATTGCTCGCAATGCTCGTCAAGCAGCCAGTGTTCGAAGTGAAAGGCCTGATGGCGATGAGCACTCTTGGAGCGACCGAAGATGAAGCTCGCCGTGAATTCGCCAAAGTCCGCACGCTGCGTGATCAACTACAGGACTCGTTTGCTGGCCAAGTGGACTTGCGAGAACTTTCCATGGGCATGAGTGGCGATTTCCCTCAGGCCATCGCCGAGGGCGCAACACTCGTCCGCATCGGCACGCGGCTTTGGCGCGGTATTCTCTGAATAAGCGTGCAGTTGCGTGTAGATTCGCCATTCTGAAGGGATGATGATTCCAGTCTCGGAGAGACTGGGCTACGTGCTACGGCAATTGCCATTTCTTGCGTAGCGCCCACTCGGCAGACATGACGCCGCAAAAGAGCACAAAATACAGCCAAGCATCCCAGGCTTGATCGCCTAGCCGACGCCGCTCAAGTGTCTCTACTCTGGTTGCATCCTGTCGCTCACGCAACCACGCCAGGGCTTCGTCAAGCTCGCTCGCTAATACTCGCCGACCACCTGCTGGCGAGCTCGCAGACACAATTGACGCAAGCATTTGCTCGTCCAAAACATCCGTCTGCAGTTCAGGTGATAAATCGGAAACCAAGAAGCTAAATTCGGTCTCGATTTGCGTCGCGCCGTCTCCAGCTGTAAGCTTTATCGAATACAAGCCGGGGACCGTTAGTGGTTTTGTTTGAGATTCTGCGTAGACGTCTGATCGCGTCCGGTACGCGAGGTCCCCCAGCCACTTGCCATCACGTGACAGCTCCAAACGCCACTGCCCAGGCCGGTCAAGCGAGTCTTCGCCACCGAACCACTCGATGCCAAGCACCGGTGCATCTCCTTTGCCATATCGCCGCCGGGGCATTGTCAGCTTGAAACCAACATCCAAGCTATCCTTGCGCACCAGCCAGAGCATAACCTGTCGCCAGAACCGCAGGTGAGTATCTGCCTGACCGGCCAAAACCCACTTCCAAGTTGTATCACCGGCGAAAGCGATAACTCGCCCTAGGCTTCCACGATCTGCAACGACCAAGAGTGGATCACCTGCCGGACTGGCCAGCAGAACTCGAATTCCTGGAACCGGCTTTACGTCGCCGAGCCGATTTGCCTCCGTGAGCGTTGGAAGCGATCTCCAAATGTCGTCGCTTCGACGGCGATTTACATCCAGGCGTGTGATCGGGTGCTCGGCACGCGGCACAATTTTGACCTCACCGGGCAGATGATTGTCCGCAAAGAATGGGCGATCAAATTGCTGTTCCCGACCTGGTAACCCGGTGGGAAACAAACGATTGAGCTCGCTGCGTTGATACCCACCGGCGCCGAATGCATACCAACCACCAAGGATAAGTAAGCCAGCTTGATCGTCCTCGATTCGTTTGGCGAGCGCCGATTGGAATTCACGCGACAAATCGCGCTGCGGGATATCCCCAAGGATGATTACGTCGTAGTTTCGCAAGTTGTAGCGACGCAACATCTCCGAGGATGCTTGCCGACGTGCGTTGCCGCGGCTGAACAACAACTCTCGCGGGGCATCGACTTCAAATTCCAGGCTCTGGTCGAGCGCCTGACGCAAGAACTTTGACTCGCTGCGCACCTCGCCTTCTAAATACAGAATCCTGGCTCCGCCCTCGCGCACAGTCAGGAAACCCAATTGGCTATTGTTGGCCACCATCTGTTCCCGGCCGTCTACCTTGGCAATAACTTCCAACAAGTAGTCACCGATTGCCGGTGCGACAACATTGAATGCAACGGGCAAACTCTCAGGAGATCCACTAGGTGTAATCGTACGGGTTTCAAGTACTTGCTCTGGACGCCCACTGCTTTTCAGTCGAAGTGCTACTTCCACCGGTTGCCCCACCATCCCGGCGGAGCGGACCACAACCGGCACTTGAAGCTCTTTGCCTTGGAAGGCCGCCATCTCTTCAGGTAAGCCTTCGATCGCCACATCCCGTGCTGCTGAGGCTCCAGAAGGCCCGATGCCAACCGCCAGCACAGGTTGATCCACTCGAGCCATCTGCCTAGCAACATTGGCAGGATCGGCGCCCTCGAGATCGGTTTGTCCAAAGTCGCCCAACAGGATGACGCCTCTTAGCGGCGGATCAATCATTCGACTCCGCACCGCATCCAGCGCTTCGCCCAAACTTGTGGCACTCTGATTAGGGCCAGCCGAAAATGCGTCGGCCAGAGAAACGTCCTTCGATACATCTGCCTCCGCAACGCTATCGCCGTAAAAGTAGGGAATCATCCGACTCTTGCCGATTTGGAGGTCCGTCTTCTCGACGAGTTCCCGGTAGAGTTCCTGTTGGACGTCCCATCGTGAACGATCCGTCGAACCGGATTCAAGCGACATGCTTTCCGAACTGTCCAGCATGACTGCGATAGCCCCCGGACTCTCGCGCCGAAGTGTCGTGATCAGGCCCGGCCGTAGCCAAGCCAACAACAACAAGACGATGGCAAGCAAACGCAGGGTAACCAACGCCAGCCGTTTGGATCGAGTCAGTCCAGGAGCGGTTAACGTCATCCACAGACTCGCCAGCATGATGGCGGTGAGCATGCCCGCCGCCAGCCATCCAAAAACGGGATCTACATTGAAGCTCTCGGCGAAATTCATCGTTTGTTCCCAGCAAACGAGAAATTGTAGAACCGGTTTGACATCGCCTGCTCAGCGAGAAACAACGCAGCTACAACCAGCATGAACAAGGGAAACAGTTCGCGGCCGAATCGAGCTTGTCCGATACTGCTAGTGATCTCGCTTCGATTCGTCGCCAGTCGGTAGTTGTCCTCGCCGAGCGCAGAGTCTAGATCCTGTTCGGAGAGCCGATCGAGCTGTGTAGCTGCAGCGGGCACATTGGCCGATAGCGTTCGCAAAACTGGACCACTCAATTGCCCTCGCAACCAATAGAAACCCGGTTGTTCAAGTTTGGGTACCGTCAACTCGCCGACCTCTTCGTCTGCTGTTAGCTTTCGCACTTCTCCGAAATGCGACGCATAGAAAGAGTACTTCGCCGGCCACCGACTGAGATCGTTGCTGAGCGTGACGGATCGCCCCGCGACCTGCGTGCTACCACCCGCTTCAAAGCCGCTGAGATGATTGATGGCTCCAACGAGCAGGCCAAATGATAAATAGGGAGATTCACTGACCCACAATAGATTCCATAGTTCGCGATCTCGCGTTTCTGGCTCGGGAATAGGAGTTGTTAACGTCAGCGCAAGTCCGCGGCCAATAGCGTGACTGGTCAGTGCCGGTTGCTGACTGTCGCTGTACGTCAGGATTGCAAAAGCTCCTTCGTTCAGACTTTCGAATTCCCAATTCGAAAACACTAACAAGCGACTCCAATCTGCCGAATCTGACCACTGAGACAGTTCTGCCAAGACGGGATGCGTTGGTGTAGCCACTTGGAAAAAGCGACGATTATCATCTCGCTGACCGACGTTCTTGAGAACACCGGGTAGGATCCGGGAAAGGTCTCCGCCAGCGGTCTTCGCGCTCGGACCCAATATCGTTAGCAGCCCTCCGCCAGCCGCCGTGTGCCGATAGAGCTTGTCAACGGCGCCCGCTGAAAGCTGCGGTGGATCGTACAGGCACACCACTTTGTAGCTTTCAAGGCGAGCATCGCTGAGAGCGGCGTAAGAAATCTCCTCGGCTAGCTGCTCTTGATCGGCAGCAAATGGATTAACCAGAGCCGTCAACAGTTGTCCCAACCGAGGTTCCTGGGCGACGACCAGTGTCGGCTGCGGCGGCTCGACCGCGATGCTAACAAAACGCTCGTTGTCGATCTTGAGCGGATCTTCATGCACCAGCTTGATGCGAAAGTTGTTTGATCCAGCCGCTAAATTGCGGAGGTTAAACTCGACTTGCGCCGAACGTTGCGCCCCCAGTTCAACCACTTGCCGATCAATAACTTTCTCGGCTGCCTTGCGAAGCGTACCTTTGTCGCTCTGCAACACGGGCAACGTTGGGTCGATCGCTTCTTGATACAGTTCAACGATTGCGGAATCCTCGTCGGCGGCCTCCGGTAGTGTTACGGTTGTGGTTACGGTTACGTCACTGCCGACGATCGCTGCCGTAGCATCCAGTTGGGGATCACCAAGGCCCCAATTGACAGCGTCTTGGTCACCTACGTCGACGACCTGTACTAGCACTTCACCGCGAACTTGCTTGAGAGCTTCGGCTAAACCACCATTGGCTTGCTCCCAGGCAGGAAGCGTCAGGTCACTGACCACATAGACTTCTTTGCGTTCTAACTCGCTTGCTGAAACCAGTTCAACGGCAGCACGGATCCGTCCGACTAGGTCGGTCGCGCTACCACTAGCGTCCACCAAATCGACCGTGGTCATCGCTGCGGCTGGATCCAGCGACAACGCAGCCACCGGTGCACCAGCCAAGATCCCAACGCGACTCTCTGGCGGCAATTCCCCAAGCAGCCATTTGACCAATTCCCGGGCGTTCGCAATTCTCTGCTTGCCTGCGGAAACGTACCGCATTGTTGGGCTGGTATCGATGACGATTGCCGCAGCCACCGGTGCTGACTGATCGCCGCCTGGAACCGCGGGACCACGTGTCAATGAAATAGCGCACCATAATCCACCACCTATCCACAACAAAACCGCGATCAGCGTTGCAGCCCACCTGACGGTGAGGGGCCGTCGCCCGACCCAAGCGGCGGCCGCGATGAGAGTCGCGATTGCAGCAATCGTGAGAACAATCCCTACACCAATCATGCTGCCCAGCATGGCCGAATGCACGCGAGGACGTGCGATTGCAAGAGCCATGATGGCAATCAACAAACACCTGAGCAGCAACAATAAAAAGTGTCGCAACCGCCAACTGCTACTTTGTTTTCGGGCCGTCTGGACGACAAAACGCAGAGCGGGAAACACAACTTGTTTTGGCTGCCGATTGCCAAACAAGTGCAGCATGACGGGCACGGAAACCGCGACAAGGCCCGCCAGCAAGGAAATGTGTAGGAAACTCACCTGCCCGCCTTTTCGTTAGAAGCGATTCCGCCGACTGAGGAGATACTCCATCAGGGCTTTGTCGTAGGGCTGGCTAGTATCAACAGGAACGTAATCGACGCGGTTCTCACTGAAAGAACGTTCCAATCGCGCTCGAAATTCATCGACCGTTTTCCGATAGTCTCTGCCAGCATCTGCCGCACTGACCGACTGTGTACGACCCGTTTCCGGATCACGCAGCTCAACCATTCCATCGAACGGGAACGACACCTCTGCTTCATCCAGGATGTGGAATACGATCACATCATGACCCGCGTGACGCAAGTTGCAAATCGCCTTGACCATCGGTTCTTCATCGCACAGTAGGTCACTAAAGATCATGACCAAGCCGCGATGTCGCAGCATCGCAGTTAGCTGCACCAAAGAAGCTGAGATGTTCGCCTGTCCCGACGTGCTAAGTTTGGTCAACTGGCTAAGGATCGTAGGCAGTTGACTTCGGCGACTTTTGGGCGGCACACTTGCCTTGAGCGTCTCTGAAAATGTGACCAAGCCCACCGGGTCTTGCTGCTGGATCATTAGATAGCACAGTGCCGCAGCCAAACAAATCGAATAATCAAGCTTCGTCAGGCTCTGGCGGTACGTGTAGTTCATCGACTCGCTTAAGTCGAGCGCAAGGTAACCCGTAAGATTTGTTTCGCTTTCGAATTTCTTGATGTAGTACTTACCGGTCTTCGCATAGGCAACCCAGTCGATATCTTTTGGATCGTCGCCGGGGCTGTAGCGTCGGTGCTCACTGAATTCGACGCTGAACCCGTGGAATGGACTAGCGTGCAATCCGTGCAAAAACCCGCGCACAACCATCTTTGCACGCAGATCGAGTCGCTTGATCTGCGCGGCCAGCTCAGGTTTCAGATACTGTTCAACGGCTACCATGCTGGATTACGACTCTTTCCCCGTGAACTTTGGAACCGCCGGCTCGGGGATCTCTTTGATCAGTCGTTCGATGACGTGCTCACTACCCATGCCTTCGGCCTGTGCCTGGAAATTGGTACTAATCCGATGCCGCAATACTGGGACTGCGATGCGTTTTACATCATCAATGGCGATGCTAAATCTCCCGTCCATGGCTGCGACCGCTTTCGCACCGTTGATAAGGAACTGGCCGGCGCGCGGCCCCGCACCCCAGTCGACCATTTCCTTTACAAACGCAGGTGTCTGAGCATCGCTGGGGCGAGTCGCACGTACGAGGGCCGCGACGTATTTGACCGCGTAGGGGCTAACTGCCACGCTTTGCACGAGTTTCTGGATGTTGAGAATTGCTCGTGCTGACAGCACCTTGGAAACTGTCGGACGTTCATTCTTGGTCGTCGCCAGAAGGATCTGCTCCTCTTCCTCAGCCGTCGGATAACCGACTTTGATGTTGAACATGAATCGGTCAAGCTGAGCTTCCGGAAGCGGGTAGGTGCCTTCTTGCTCGATGGGATTCTGTGTAGCGATGGTAAAGAAAGGTTCGGGTAATTCGTACGTCGTCCGGCCGACCGACACCTGCCGTTCTTGCATCGCCTGGAGCAGCGCAGCTTGGGTCTTGGGTGGCGTTCGGTTGATTTCGTCTGCTAGCAGAATATTGGTAAAGATCGGGCCTTCGACAAATCGAAACTGACGCCGGCCAGATTCGTCTTCGTCCAGCACGTTGGTTCCAGTGATGTCGGATGGCATCAGGTCAGGCGTGAACTGGATGCGGTTAAAGTCCACGTCCACGATTTGCGCTAGTGAGCTAACCATCAGCGTCTTGGCGAGCCCGGGGACACCTTCAAGCAAGCAATGGCCACGCGTGAAGATTGCCGCAAGCAATTGTTCGATCACTTCATGCTGACCGATCACGACCTTCCCAAGCTCACTGACCATGACGTCGCGATGCTCGCGGAACTCGCGCAACAGGTCACCGACATTCTTAGGCTTCGCGGGCTTGCTGGACACTATTTATGTGCTTTCTAAGTACTTGTCGCTTGGCTGACATCCACCCACACTTCCTCAGAAGCGATAGATCGTGGCGGTAAGCGTGATATAGTGGTTACATCGTGTGTTTTTTCATCGACGCGTAGCCAGAACTCCCGCCAGCTGTCCGTTTCAGGCTAGGAACAACGTATGGGTGTATTTTCGATAACTAAGATGGCTGCGCGATTGCTAACGATTGTTCTCATTGTAGTCATCTGTACCAATTCTATCGCCCAAGACGACTTGGCGGAGCGCGTCGAAGCATCACTCGAGCGGGCAATTGAGTTTCTAAGACTCAATCAGCAGGCCGATGGAGGATGGGAAGAAATCCCACGTTTCGAATATGGAGTCACCGCGTTATGCACGCTCGCGTTGCTGAATGCTGGTAAAGCTCCGGACGACCCAATGGTCGCCGATGCCCTCGATCGACTTGATGGAAAAGTGCTCGAAGACACCTATTGCGTAGCTCTTCAATCGATGGTTTTTTGCGCGGCCAATCCCAGTCGCTATGCCAGTCAGATTGAGGCCAACACACGCTGGCTGCTCAAGTTGCAAGAGAACAACGGCGGCTGGGGCTATGGAGAGAAGCGAACCGGCGCATCGGATCCTTCCAACAGCCAATTCGCTCTATTGGGACTTCACGAAGCCCAACGTGCTGGAGTCACCGGCCTGAAGCCAGCTGAATGGTCCACTGTCTTCCAACGCGCCGAACAGTATTGGGAGCGTCTGCAGAATGGGGACGGTGGCTTCTCCTACGGTGATGGCCAACCCGGGCGCGGCAGTATGACGTGCGCTGGCATCGCGTCCCTTGCCATCACAGGTTCGCAATTGAGCCGAGGTGAAGCAACTGTCCAAGGTGATGACATCCAGTGTTGTGGAAACGATTCAGATTCTCCGCAACAACGTATTGAAAGAGCGTTCCAGTGGCTGACGAGACGGTATCTGATTTCTCGTAACCCTGGGCATTCGAGTGACCACCTGTATTACTTGTATGCTCTCGAGCGTGCTGGCCG
>DNPC01000214.1 GCA_003501565.1 Planctomycetaceae bacterium
GATTTGACGGACGAACTGTCGCTCGCCAAAGGTGATGCGCTCCGGGCGATCAGGCCTTCCGCGACGGAAACGTCGCGCTTCGCCGGAGATAATCCGATCCTCAAAGTCCAAAGCATCATTGTCAGCAGTCCAAACGACCGCACCCTCGAAGACATGGACTTCCGTTGACTCCGTGTCATGTGTTACAGCGTATTGCGTACCCTCATTGATGATGCTCGCGTCGGCGGTCGTGAGTAAGAAGCCATGGGAGACCTCAGTGACAGTGATGAACACGGCACCTGCAAGCAAATGGGCCGCATCAGCGGCGTCGATCTGGAGCTTGCACGGAGCTTCGATAACAACATTCGTCCCTGAGTCAAACCGGAGTTCCGCCGCTCCCTCTGTTAGCTCGAGAGTGCCTTCTGCAAAACGACCGTTGCTTAGCGGAGGGGCGCTCCACTTACAGTCAGCTTGTTGAATCAGCCGCCCGACTTCAGTTCTAGTTTTAAGTGGACCGGCCCGAAGCGGAACTTGGCTAGCTTGTGATGTGTCGTTTTGCTCCAGAAGCAGTGGGAGCTGGGCGGCTAAGATGATAAGGCCGATCGCAGCGGCGGCCGCAGCACCGAGACAGGTCATTCGAACTAAGTGGTGAGACCTGATTGACGTTGGTTCAGCGCTCAAGTCTGGAGCGACAACCCCCTTTTCCGATTGGGGGATTTCGCTAGCCCATGTAGCCAAAGCAGCTTCGACATCTAAGCGTTCGCGAAGCTGTTCTCTCGCCGCTTTGTCGGACTTGAGAAGTATTTGAAGCGTCCCGTGTTCCTCTTGAGTCAGGGTTTCGTTGACCAGGCAGTCCAGCAATTCACTCAAAGGGCGTGTGCTCATACTGTCTCACCCTCAGCGCGGATACGACGTCGAATACAGACAATCAATTTGTCACGTAGTCGAGCGAGCTGTTTATAGAGAGCTGTTCTTTCACGCCCCAGTTTTTCTGCTACCTCACTGATGGAAGCGTTTTCGAAATAGCACTGTCTCACGATTTCTCGTTGACGTTCTGGCAGTTCTTGAATGCACAGCCTCAGCGATGCAAGACGTTGTGTGGATTGGTCCTCTTCCTGCTGGGCTTCTTCCGCAAGCAGGCTTGTAAGTTCTTCGTCAAAATGTACACGGCTGCGGCGCTGAACCTTAATGAAATTGCGAACTTCATTGAAGGCAATGCCGCAAGACCAATGGAAGAAGCTCCCGCGATGATCGTACTGTTCCATCTTTTTCCAAAGTACGATGCAGGTCTTTTGAAAGATGTCTTCCGCATCGGCGCGGTTTACGACTTGCTTCACGATAAATGCGAACAACCGGTGTCGATGTTCGACCAGAAGCTGCACAAACACATCCGACGCAGCAGTTTGGTCGGAGGCCGTTGGTTGTTGTGGCTGTTGTGACATTGGCTTCCAGCCCGTGTTGTTCTGTTTGCTACGAGTGTGTTGTATCGGCTTGCAGCCGTTGCCCTTCGTATGCAGTATCCCAGCTGTCGTCGTACGGCTTTGTACAAATTGGACGCAAAAAAGCGGATTAACAGCGAATTCACTTCACGAGTCTACAAAACGAAACCTTGGGGCCAGCGGATCTTCGCAACTATTCAGCCAAGAATCCAACATTTTGCGGGCAATCCCGAGATGGGCGTACAACTACTTGCGAACTCCGATCCACTTACAGGCGAGACTACCAACTGTGTTCGTTCGATCAGGCGTAGCCGTCTTAATCTTTGTTGTCATCGGCAATCAGTGCCCCGCTGAGGAGACTTTTGTGGCGTTACAAAAGGTTGTTGGCCGCCGCATTTATGTGCAACTGGATAAGGACAGGCAAACCTCCGGACGCGGCGGTAGCGATGTATCGTCCTCAAGGACTACTCGAGGCAGGGGAAGATTCGCTGGGCGACCCGGGAGTGGCGGTCGTGGGCGGCGTTTCGGTGGAACTCCTAGTCAATCTCTGACACTGGTCGTGCCAGCCTCCGCGAAGATAACGACAGCGATGCGCGAACGCCGGACCTTTGAATTCCGTGTCATGGGCGAAATCCCCGGCGGGTTGAAGAACCCACTATTCGCCTCGATCAAAGAACCTCTACCAGCGAGGATCGTTACCAAGAATTCCCGAATAGTCGAAATCAATGTAGTAACAGGTGTTACGGATATCAACCAATCCGCCACCGCATCTTCAGGGGCGAACGCTATTGCCGTGAAGCCCAAACGCCCACCGACAAAGGATACTCCTGCAATGGGGAGGGCACGGTGAATCTGCTACAGCAATGGAACCTCCAGAATCTTGGCCGCTTTGATATGTTCTCTATCCGATCGGCGCTATCGGTTGCCTGGGTAATTCTGCTTGTTAGTGTCGGGAACTGCGCGGCGCAGTCGGTTTCTGAAAACACAGGCCACGATTTCTTCGAGTCGAAGATTCGACCGATGCTGATCAAACATTGCTATGAGTGTCATAGTGATGATGCCGGCAAAGCCCGGGGAGGCCTAAAGGTAGATTCGGCCGCGGCTCTGCGGCAGGGCGGCGACAACGGACCTGCCATTGTGCCTGGAAATCCGTCGAGCAGCCTTCTCTTCCAAGCAGTTTTATATAGTGATGAGTCCAAGCAAATGCCTCCTGAGGGCAAGTTGCCGAATTCAGCAATCGAGGATCTTCGCCAGTGGATTAAACATGGTGCCAGCGATCCGCGGCAAGGAAAAGCACCCTCACAGGCGAGATCTTCGATCAATATCGAACAGGGCAAACAGTATTGGGCCTACCAGCCTGTCAGACTGCCCTCCCTTCCCGTTGATGACGATTGGTCTCGAACCGACATCGATCGCTTTATCGTTCGGGAAAGGGCCAGATCCAATCTTGCTCCCGCCGCTGATGCGGATGCACGAACACTGATCCGCCGACTCTATCTGGTTCTGACGGGGCTTCCCCCTTCGCCTGATGACCTTCGTAGATGGATGGCGCGGATTAATCCCGCTGGTAATATCGCGAGTTCGTCCGGCTCAACATCTAACGATATGGATCAAGATGCATTGATGCGTTTGGTAGACCAATTGCTGGATCAGCCTCAGTACGGCGAACACTGGGGTCGGCACTGGATGGATGTTGTACGTTTCGCAGAATCGACCGGAGGTGACCAAAATAACACGCATTTGCAAGCATGGCGCTATCGTGATTGGATCATCGATGCCTTCAACAGCAACATGCCCTACGATCAATTTGTACGAGCACAGATTGCTGGAGACCTTTTGCCAATTGCCGGCGACCAAGAGTGGGCTGACAATATCATCGCTACAGGTTTTTTGGCCATCGGGTTGAAACTAGTCGGCGAAGAAGATCAACAAAAATATCTAGCGGATCTCGTTGACGAACAGATCGATGCGACGACCAGAGCGTTTCTTGCGACCAGCGTTGCCTGTGCCCGATGCCATGATCACAAATTCGACCCGATCCCGCAAAGCGACTACTACGCTTTGGCCAGCATTTTTCGGTCGACAGAAACTCATTACGGGTTGCTCAAGGCGCAGGCGCGGCAAGCGACGACGTTGATCGATTTGACCGGCCTGGGCCCACCGGCCGCTGAGTCAATGCTTGATGCAGAAGCGTATGCAGACCTGATAAAGCGGCGAGATGACGCACGCAAGGCAGTTGACGATGCCATGAAAAAAATCCGCTCGGGAGAGAGTGTCTTTCGTGGAACGTTGCGCCGAATACGATCTCAGCGCGATGAGACGGAAGCGGCACTACAAGCCTACCTGCCGGGTGGACAGCCTCGCGTATTCGCGATGGGTGTGCAGGATCGGCAGTTTCATTTGCCAACTCATGTTCTTGTTCGTGGTGAGCTGGAGAGTCCGGCGGCGCTCGTCAAACCAGGTTTTTTGCAAGTGCTTTCTCCCGAAGGCAGAAGTTCAATTGAGAAATGGCGTAGTGATCCCGTTGTGCGTTTCGAAAAGTCCAGGTTGGGCATGGGAGGCACCGGCTACCACTCAATCAGCGGTAGGCTAGAGCTGGCACAGTGGATTAGTAGCCGAAACAATCCGTTGACGGCTCGCGTTATGGTTAATCGGATTTGGTATTGGATGTTCGGCCAAGGATTGGTGCGGACTACCGATGATTTCGGATTCGCAGGAACACGCCCTTCGCATCCTGAATTGCTCGATTTGCTTGCTACTCGCTTTATGGAGTCAGGTTGGTCAACCAAGAGCCTCATTCGTCAGATTGCGCGATCGCGGACTTGGCAGCTATCATCGGCCTACAGTGATGCTCAGTATGAGGTTGATCCGGACAACCACCTTCTGTGGCGTATGAATCCAAGGCGGTTGGAAGCGGAATCTGTACGAGATGCAATGCTGGCTGTGTCTGGCAAGTTAGCGTTGGGGCGACCACTGGGCACGCTGCTAACCCAGGCTGGAGAAGGCAATGTTGGGCAAAACGTGTTTGAGCCGGTCATTCGCGAGCTGGATTGGGACCATCGGTCAGTTTACCTTCCCCGCGTACGTGGTCTGCTGCCGGAGATGCTAGAACTGTTCGATGCTCCCGATGCTAGTTTGGTCAGTGGCACTCGCGCCGCGACGTCCAGCCCCCTCCAATCCCTTTACCTGCTCAATAGCGCTTGGGTGCACGATGTTGCTTCTGCAATGGCTGACCTGTTAGCCCAGTCACCGGCTGACAAACGAATCGAAGTTGTCTATGAGCTTTGCTATGGTCGACAGCCCAGCCGCCGAGAGTACGAATTGGCGAAGCAGTTTATTGGCGATCACGCACTGTCGGCTCTCGACGCCGAAGAGAAACTGGTCGCCTACTGTCAAACTCTGCTTTGCACATCCGAATTCATCCTCATCGAGTGATATTGCACCAGAAAACGGTGGCCGTAACCGACGGCGCGCCGCCAAGGCAAATCAACTTGATCGCTCCATAAGCCGAACGGACCATCCATGTCTCCCTACACACCTAGCCGTGTTTACTCTCGCCGTGAGTCGCTGAAGGCCGCCTCGGCTGGATTCGGGATGTTGGCCTTTGCAGGGCTGGCCAGCGCTGCGTCTGATGAAGGAGAGCAATCGCTACTAGCTCCCAAGGCACCGCACTTTCGCTCGCGAGCCAAGAGGGTGATCTTCCTGTGTATGCGTGGAGGTCCGTCACATGTAGACACATTCGACTACAAACCCATGTTGCGGCAATACCATGGGCAAGCATCTCACTACGGTAGCCCATGGTGCGCATCGCCTTGGGGGTTCAACCAACATGGTGAATCTGGGTTGTGGCTTTCCGAGTTGTATCCACACCTGGCAAAGTACGCAGATGAATTGTGTCTGTTACGCGGCATGCACTGCGACCAACCCGCGCATACGCAAGCATTCTTGCAAATGCATACGGGACACTTTCAGTTCGTGCGTCCCGCGATCGGCGCCTGGGCACTCTACGGACTTGGTACCGAGAATCAAAATCTTCCAGGCTTCATTTCAATCAATCCAACTACCGCCAACGGCGGTTCACAGAACTACGGAAGTGCTTTTCTACCTGCTGCTTACCAAGGCACAAAGTTCACGGTCAGCGATAGCAGCGCTCGAAACCGTCGGATCGATCGATTGCGGCGCGGCAAAGTCAACGCTCTTGGAATCAATCATGTGACCAACGAGCATTTTGCCCGGTCAGTGCAGCAAACCCAGCTCACGCTACTTGATTCGTTGAACAAAGCGAAGCTCGAGAGAGATCGGTTCAATCCAATCGTCGAAGGTGCAATCGAGAATTTCGAGCTCGCATTCCGAATGCAAGATGCTGTACCGGAAATCATGGATTTGTCCACAGAATCAGAGTCTACAAACAAACTGTATGGTATCGGCGAAGATCCGACCGACGGCTTCGGTCGTCAGTGTTTGCTGGCCCGTCGTTTTGCTGAGGCCGGTGTTCGCTTCATTGAACTCGGACATGGAACCTGGGATCAACACAGCAACATCAAGACCGCCTTGGCTGATAACTGTGCTGAAACAGACAAACCGATCGCGGGCCTACTCGCCGATCTCAAGCAGCGTGACATGCTCAAAGACACGCTCGTTCTCTGGGGCGGCGAGTTCGGACGCACCCCCTATTCTTCCGACGGAAACGGTCGTGACCACAACCACAAAGGCTATACCATGTGGATGGCCGGTGGCGGTGTGAAAGGTGGATTCTCGTATGGGGCAACTGATGACTTTGGCTATGAAGCCGTTTCAGGTAGGCTGCACATCAACGATTGGCATGCCACCATTCTTCATCTCCTTGGTTTCGACCACGAACGACTTACCTATCGATACGGCGGCCGCCAAATGCGACTCACGGATCTCTCTGGTTCCGTTGCCCACGCTGTCATCGCCTAACCGATTAACGATCGCTTTCTACGCTCATGCAGTTACGCCTGGGGCACTTGCTCAACATGTCGTGGCTAGGTGGGTGTGAATGGATCGGCAGGCGTGGAGGAGACTTAGGGATTCTTGGGCGAGGGCGTCGAGCTGCGGAGCGTCGCTGGCAACTTCTACAGCGCGGGAGGCAGCAGTAGCAATTGACGTTGCGTTGTTGCGTTCGGCTGTCATACGAATGCGATCCGCTAGAGCAAGGAACGCTTCGCTGTCCTCCTGGTCGACGGCTTCAATTAATCGTTCAAGATGCTCGCCAAGACTTACAACGACTTCGCTTGGTAGCTGTATGACGCTCTGGTCGGAACCACCGGAATCGATGAACGTGCTGCCAGCTTGCTTGAGGCGACTGTTGATGATTTCTGTGAATATGCGAACGAGTCTGGGATCGAACTGCGTGCCCGAACACCGCTCAAGCTCAGCTAGCGCCTCCGCAGTCGTTCTACCCTTTCGGTAAGGGCGATCTGAAACCATTGCATCAAACGAATCTGCGATGGTAAGGATTCTGGCACCGAGTGGAATGTCGTCGCCCGCCATTGCGCTGTCCGATTTGCTACCATCAAACCAGGCGTGGTGGTGCCGAATGATATCCGTTAATACATCATGCTTGAAAGACTTTTGCACGATCTCGACGCCAATCACATCATGGCGATGCATCTGAACCCATTCTTCATCGGTCAATTTTCCGTGCTTGAGCAAGATTGCGTCCGGTACACCGATCTTGCCAATGTCATGCAACAATCCGGCGATCTCAATCACGTACACGTCTTTGGGCCCCATCAACTCTTGGGCGATCGCGGCGGCGTTATTGGCTACTCGAGTTGAATGGGCGCCCGTTTGCGCATCGCGGAAAGACAGTGCTGATAGTAGCGCGGAGACCGCAGGGAACGGGATGGTCGGTTTGTTCGGGTCATCCAGATTAATGCGACTGGCCTTGGACTGATCGACAACCAAATCCTCGGGTACCGTGTCATAACGGACAACTTGGTTTCGGCCGTTGCGTTTTGCCACATACAGGCACTTGTCGGCCTGATCGAGCATCTCTGCTGGATCCTGACCGCCCAAGTGATGTGCTGACACACCGATACTGGTCGTCACTGCGAAACCTGGAAACTGTATCTCACCCAATTTGACTCGAATGCGCTCGGCTAGAAGATTGGCTTCGTCAAGGCTCACATTTGGTACCAAGACCGCGAACTCTTCCCCGCCATAGCGACAAACGATATCGTCAGGGCCTGTGCTCTCGAGCAACAGTTTGCCCGTGGCTTTGAGCACGCTATCGCCGACGCTGTGTCCGTGGTTATCGTTGATCGACTTAAAGAAATCGATGTCTACCATCATCACGTTCAGCGTGGCTTTTCCAGTCTCGCAGGCCTTCCAGAAATGCTGGAACGAATCGTAGAATGTGCGGCGGTTGATGCAGCCAGTCAGAGGATCACGTGTCGCCAGGAAACGTAGCTCTTCGTTCTGATTCGAAATCTCAAGTTTGGATTCGTGCAGATCCCTCAGGGCTACCGACAACTCAGCACGTTTCTGCTCAAGTGTGGTCACGTCCGCAAAGGCAATCATCACCCCTTGATAGACTCCTTGGTCATTGTGCACCGGAGAAGTATTCGCCGAGAAGACTGTTTCTTTGTCGCGGGCGCTACGCAGCACAACGGCAACTTGTTCTATCGGTTGCTCATGACAGCGAGGATCATTCCATGGAAGAACCCACTCTGTTGAGTCTTCGCCGGCGGAATGATCGTTGCAGTCCGGTAACTTCCAGGGCAACGAGTTGATATCTTGCCCGAGCAGCAGGTCGCTACCTGTGTGCTGCGCAAACGCATGATTGGCCAGGACGATGCGGTTTTTTGCATCCAACAACACGACACCTTCGACGAAATTGTCCAGTGTCTGTTTCACGCGGCCTGGCACAACTCGGGATGGATCCAGATAACGAAATGTCCGCCGGAAAAAGAGGTACCCTGCAACTGCTACGCAAGGTACAACCAACATCAGGAGCTTCAATAAACCCGGGCTGATATAGCGGTTCATACCGGAGTACAACGGCTGAAAATGGTATTCGATCTGTCCCCAAGTATCCGTTTCTGACCGAACAGGTACGACATAGCAACCGTCGTTTTTTGACTCGACGGCTGCTTCCCAAGACCGCGCGTGACTTCCTGCTTCAGCGAGCAGCGTTCCATTCGATTTTCGAATTCCAATCGACAATAATTCTTCGTTACGATCGCATAGCGTGTCAACGTGACGGTTGACTTCTTCCCAGTTGCCAGCGGTAACTAAAAAAGTGATTTGAGTTGAAATCGTCTCGCACAACCGAGCCCGCATACTTGAGGTGACTTTGCGGTCATCGGGTATCACTCCCACTAGGCTGGCAAAGAACAAGGTTGTGACGCAGAGGGCAACGATCACGAAATTTAGTCGCGCGATGTTTGAGATCTTCATGCCCGTTCTCCTTGTGCCACTGCACTTCCCTCGGCGATCAAGTCGGCAATGGAAGCATCGTTTTCCAGGGTTCCAGCGGCGTGGCCGCGGAGGATAAAGATGGGATCGAAGTTCGCCCATGCGGGTAGCGAAGTTGACAGCATGCTCACGAAGGATGTTGCACTTAGCATCCACAACGCAGTTGCGGCGGTGGCGACCAAGAAAACACCCGAGGCGACGCCCGCGACGAGGTTAAGGTGTTGTTCCTCCGCTTCCACCGAAGTTTGAAACTCGTCGAGTGCGGTAGCCAGGCTTATGTAAGCAACTGGTGAAAGCGTTAGGTCGACTGTGGGCATATCCGAGAAGTTCGGCCGGACAGGCCGTGATGCCGGAAGGCCGAAGCGTCTGGCGATTCGAAATGGCGATTCAGTTTCCGTAGACGCTAGAAGCGCGTCATTCGCTGGCGGGTTAGCTTGTATTCCGATCTCCCGAGCTTGTGCGGCTTGAATGCGATACGATTCGAAATTGGCAAAAGGCGCCTGTTGGAAAGCAAGTGTGCTGGTTTCCGGTAGCCCTTCGATTTCCATCATAGGCATGTCAACTGTGTCTTCCGCAAGTTCATAGTCTTCTGCCAACTCCGGCGACAACTGGACTTCGCTTAGTCCTGAAACGCGTCCGACCAATGGCCGAACAATGGTCGTTGAGCTGATTGGCCCTTCGAGTGTTCCTTGACCATCGGTGTACGAAACCAGCAAGCCGACTTCAGAACCCCCGGGAATTCCGACGAACGACAACGTGCTATCGTTGGCTCCCAGCATTGGCGTTCCATCGATCGTCCATTGATAGCTGAGCGTCCCGAGTCCATCGGCATCGCTAAATTCGCTCGTATCCACGATCACCAGATCCGAGTTCCACGGAGCCGTCGTGATTCGAATTGTGCCCTGCGGAGTGTCGTTAACATTACTGACAACCGGAGTCGCGGAGGAGAATAACGCTCCCTCCCATGTTCCATGGCCGTCGGTATACGAGACATGGACACTGATTTGCGAGCCAACGTCATCGTCGCCTGGGGAGTAACTGCTCGCGTTGGCTCCCGAGATTGGCGAACCATCACGTAGCCACTGGAAGCTGAACGCGCCAACGCCATCACCATCGTTGATCGAAGTGGTATCGACGGTCAACGTTGCGTCCTCTTGAGCAGATCCGACGATGGTTGGAACGCCGGTTGGTGCATCGTTTACGTTCGTTACGGCTGATGTTGCGGCAGATGCAATTGCTTCAGCTGTACCGTTGGCGTCGGTGTAGCCAACGGTGACTTGCATGATGGCTCCGACGTCATCGTCACCAAGCGTGTAAGTCGATGACGTAGCGCCAAGGATGTTGACGCCGTCGCGTTGCCATTGGTAAATGAATGGCCCGATGCCGTCATCGTCGGAGATACCAGAAGTGTCGGCGGTGAGCGTTTGGTCTTCGGCAGGTGTGCCCGTGATTGAAGGCGCTCCACTTGGTGCATCGTTGATATTTGTGACCGCAGAGGTCGCGGCTGAAGTGACGGATTCCGCGGTGCCGTTTCCGTCGGTGTAGGAAACACGGACGCTGATTTGGGAGCCAACGTCCGCATCACCTAGTGTATAAGTTGTCGCGGTCGCACCGGTGATCGCCGTTCCATCACGCAACCACTGGTAGCTGAATGTCCCAAGCCCATCATCGTCAGAGATCCCGGATGCGTCGGCCGTCAGTGTTTGATCTTCGGTTGCTGTGCCCGTGATTGTAGGTATGCCACTGGGGGCATCGTTGACGTTTGCCACGGCTGAAGTCAGCGCAGAAGTGAGCGGTCCTTCCGCCGTACCATTTCCGTCGGTGTAGCTGACTTGAACGGTGATCTGGGCGCCAACATCTACATTGCCTAACG
>DNPC01000651.1:0-190 GCA_003501565.1 Planctomycetaceae bacterium
CTGCCTTCGCAGCGAGCCGCTGCGTCAACTGATTGAGAAAGAGAACGCAAGCCCTAGTTAGTGATCCGCACCCAATAAATAAAACGAGCCGTTGATAAACTGCAGCTGAACATGAGAATCACGTGAGTTAAGGAGATGGCTCAGGGCCATTTCCTGACTTAGCGACAGCCTGCTGCTGGGCATGAATCCA
>DNPC01000651.1:263-15150 GCA_003501565.1 Planctomycetaceae bacterium
TGCTGCTGGGCATGAATCCAGCTATGGGCAAGGCGTGCAACTTTAGCTACCAGAAGCAGGTCGTCACGTCCGAAGCTCCTGGTGTGCTTCCATTCCTCGCCATCCTTATAGCGACGTTGTAGTGCGCTTTGTCTTGCGCGTCGTTTATGAATATGGAAGCCGCAACGGCTCCTAGTCGAATTCGGCGAAGGGTCTGACTTTTCCTGGCATGGATCAGCCAAGGTTTTCCAAGACGGTTTCCCTTCCATCCACTTAATACACCTTTTCATGCATTGGACACGACACTGTGCCACGCGAGAATAAGGCGGCTCAAGCCCTGCCGACCTCTACATAGCAACCGCATGGCGCTGAGCAATTTCGTAAGCTGAATTTGCTTCCAGTTTTCTAAACTTTTGCTGTCGCTATTTGACTGTGAGTGCCATGTACTAACTGTCGCAATTCTTGTTGAGTCCACTGCTAAACCAATCTCAACCAGCCGCGACATAGCAAAATTCCCTTATACGCCCCTCTAAAGGAATTGTTATGCAGTTGCTTGATTCGAAGGTCCAGGCACGCGTTGAAGAACGTGTTAAGAAGAGCTTAAGCGCCTACCAAGGACCAACCGTGCAGGCGGATGAATTAAGACGCTATGTGAACCGGGCATTGCAGCTCGGCCGGGCTGACCTTGCAGCCGAGATTGTCGAGGCAGAGGCGAGCGAATCCGACAAGCTCGAACCTGATGTGGTTCTTGAAAGAATCATTAACGAAAGCCAGTTGACCGGAGTCGCGTTCTTCTATCGTGGAATTCTGGCAGCCCGGGCAATTGGCCGCGTAGTTATCGGTGGAGGTGGCTTCGGTACGGGGTTCATGATCTCGCCATCACTGATGATGACGAACAATCATGTACTTGAAACATCCCAATCAGCGGCAGCGAGCACGATCGAATTTGATTTCGCCCGCGACTTGTCTGGCAATCTGATGAAGAGGCAGACATTCAGACTTTCTCCCCAAAATTTCTTTCGAACGAATTCGAAGATTGACTATTCGGTGGTCGCCGTAGAGGCAACTAATTCGGAACAACATCTTGCCAAGAACCGTGGTTGGTTACACCTCATACGAGAATCTGGCAAAGCCGTTATTGGAGAGCGTCTGAATATCATTCAGCATCCCGATGCACGGCCGCAAATGATCGCCCTGCGCGAAAACACGCTTATCGGGGTCGACGGTCCGTTCTTGCATTACTCGACTGATACCCGGCCAGGGTCATCAGGATCTCCAGTAATGAACGATCAATTTCAATTGGCTGCCTTGCACCATGCTGGCGTGCCCAAACGTGATACAAACGGACACTTACTCAAGCGTAACGGACGTCGCTTCCGAGCTGGTGATGATCCAGGGGAGATTGCATGGATAGCGAATGAAGGCGCACGCGTAAGTCAGATTGTTAAGGATCTATTATCGCAGCAGCTAAGTGAACAGGAGCGAAGTTTGATAGATGAGGCGTTTATTGAAGCACCATTAGATACTGGCGAGATGCTGCCAGAACCACCTGCGGATGGCGGGAGTGGTAATCGGTCTGGGCCTACTGGAGGTGTGGTAGGTTCTGATGGAATCGCTCGTTGGAACTTTCAGCTTACGTTTGGACCGACAGATCGTCCTTGCCAGACCGGAAGCCAATTCGCTAGAGCGGGAGATACTCTGGTTGCACCTAGCAGTGCGGCAGGCGCAAACAAGTTGCGCGCCGAAGAGGAAGATTCGTACTTCGATTCTGTTGCTGAGGCAGAGGCGGCTGAACGCTACTACGAGGCAGTCGACCGGGATGCGAATCCGAACAAGCTTTATCAGGCTCTAAGCAAGCTGGTTATCGACTCACACGACACTGTATTCGGTTACCGAACCGCTCGGCACTCCCATCTCTATCCGAATATTGACCGTCACCCAGACGGGAATCTTCGAAGTGTCTACTCCGGCGAGCCGGTCGACGAAGAACTAATTCAAGCTGAGATCGCAAGATTCGAAGAAGCTGCTGCTTTGGTGGCCGCAGAGAATGGGCTCGAGTCATCGGATCTCAGTACAGAACAGCTCGAGAACATCGACCTCGTGCTGGAATCTTCCGGTCCATTCAATTGCGAACACGTCGTTCCACAATCATGGTTCGATAAGAAGCAGCCGATGAAAGCCGACCTTCACCATCTGTTCACTTGCGAGCCGGGGTGCAACAGCTTTCGTTCCAACATTCCGTATTGGGACTTTGATGATGAAGAAGCCGAGAGCCTTAGGGCAATCGAAGTTGCGGTAGAAATGCTTGACAACCTTCAGCAGGAGGGAAGCCGAGCAGCTTGTGGTGTACGTGATGGCCGCAAGTTCGAGCCGGATGCGAATAAGGGAGCGGTGGCTCGGGCAACACTTTACTTCTTGTTGCGTTATCCAGGCCTGGTTGGGGACATCAAGACAGGCAGCAAATCCGAGCTGACCAAGAGTCGCCTCGAGATTCTTCTCGATTGGTCGGATGCAGAGCCCCCTAGTAAATGGGAAAAACACCGTAACGCGGAAATAGCCAAGGTCCAAGGCAATCGCAATCCTCTGATCGATCACCCAGAATGGGCGCGAGACACAAATTTCAATCTCGGATTTGGTTGATTGTCGGATTGGTACGTAAACGCCCAAAAAACACCACACACAATCGGAGGTGAGCATGAGTGCACGGTTTCTGGGCCAAATTAAGACGATTTGGCTTCAAGATCACTCTGACGATCGAAATAGGGAGCTAGTCGAGGATTTTGCTTACGTCGACGGTGATGGAAACGAGTGGAAAGCGTCGCAGGGATCCATCATTAGCGGTGCTTCGATTCCAGATGCATTCTGGAGCGTGATTGGTCCTCCATTCGTGGGCAACTACCGTCGGGCGTCCGTTGTACATGATGTCGCGTGTGAACAACAGATGTCGAGTTCGGAGAAAGTTCATCTCATGTTTTACTATGCGATGCTCACGGACGGAGTTAATTGGTTGCAAGCCAACACTATGTACCAAGCCGTCAAGAATTTTGGCCCGGCTTGGGATGAGGGTGTTCCAACAAGCTTTGAGACTTCTCGCCGGCCGATATCGGAAGTCGACGCGCATGCCTTCGTTCAGCGAGTCAGAGTGGCGGCCGACCAGGCAGGCGATGGCGCTTCTCCTCAGGAGGTCGAAAGGTATTTACCGCAAGATTCGTAGTTCCTTGATGTAACCGCTTTCTCTTACCAGATCTGTTTTTACTCAATCAAAAAGGTATCGGAGGTAAGAATGTTAGACCCAAAAGTTGAAGCCACGCGATCAACGAATACTGGATTCGTAGCAGTCTTGATTGTTGTTGCGGCTGTTCTTGGTGGTGCAAGCACTTACTTTTTCAGCTCAAACATGGATACGGGTGCGAAGTTTGTTATTGCTTCGCTTCTCATCGTGGCAATCGCAGGATCAATCGGCGGGCTCCTATTCGCCATCCGAGAGTCTCTCCTGGAAATGCCACGGTTTGACTCTGCAGGATTGCAGCTAGGCTGCATTGCAGATTGCGGTTTCGGGATTGCGGGCGCATTCGTGATTTTCTTAGTCATCCCTGGCATGTCAGAGTCGATTCCAGGCATGAGCTACACACCTGCGTTGCGCACTGTCCCTTCTGCTGTGGCGGACCTGCCAGCTGGTGAGTCCGGTACACGAACCAATGACTGGCTGGAAGTCTTGGCGGTTGCTTTGGTCGGAGGCTATGCAGGTAGGGCTCTGATGCAGAAGGCAACAGTCTCAATAGCGCAAGTTGAGCAGGTGCAACAAGACGTGCAATCGATTTCTCGGCAATTGGAAGAACATGAAGCTCATCTCCAAACGGACCAAGACTTTGCACGTATCGTTCGACGGCACTTGGATCTTGAGGAGAAGGGCTACGAACAGTCCTCGATCGTCGAAGCGGGAAAACACACGAGCTACGATGCAAAGGCAAGAGCTTTTATGCTTGCCAAACGATTGTTTGCTGGAGCACCGGAAAAATACTCCGATCGAACTCGTTCTCTATTGCAAGCGCTAGTCGAGCTGGATGCATCTGAACAGCATGCTGAACTAAGAGAGTTGCTTGCACGTTGTTTCGGCGAGATTGGCCAGTGGGACAGGGCAGCTCACTGGATAGGTCTGGCAATTGACATTCGTGGGAATACTCAAAACAAGCGGAGATTTGAGGTCTTCAGAGCCCGATGCGCGATCGAACTATGTCCAGATTTTGTTGCGGGCAACGAATCTAATGCGACAACTCGAAGCAGCGTATACGTGGACCTTTGTGCAGCATACCCGAGTGATCCTTCCTTTAAGGACTGCCACGATGAAAAGATCCAGACATGGCTGAAGATCAACGCCGACTACGTAAATATAACGACTCCAGGTAATCAGTAGCGGGAGTAAGTGAGATACCATTGTGAGGACGGAGATCTGAAACTTCACAGCAATCGGAAACGAAGCAGTTTAGCTTTCGATGTTGCACGTCATCTTGGCGTAGACGTCAGCAGTCGCTCGCATTGCTAGCCGAAGAGTCAAGAGGAGCGGCGACAGTCCGAGCTTGCGGCGCGAGAAGGTAGCGCGAACGCTCGTTTCGGCATTCGGCTTTAGGGTGTTCGAAAGGGTTTGCCTCGGCCTAGCCAACCCCAAAATGATTGTGGCCCAGCAACTGAAGACACTAATCACGACGTGCCACGCAGTTGTGATGTTCGCAACTATTGGCCTGTCCCTGAGCCCGCGGATTCCGGGAACAAGAATGGTGACGTTCCCCCGACGCGGCAGAACGCCTGAATCTGGGAACGGATGGTCCTCGAAGGACGCGCTGTTCCAATCACTAAGAACACGATCGGCTGACGAGCCAGTTTGGCACGTGCGTCCCGGTTCTGAGTTGCCAAGAAACCCCTACGTCTCCAGCCACGCAGACTTCGTCGAGACCATTTCGTGGAGTAGTTCGCAAGGGAGAAGCCCTCGTGAAGGGGTTCAGTCTGCTCTCTAAGCTGCTTATGAAGACGAAGGTAGAAGCGTGCACTTCGTGGGTTGGAAGCCACATCAGACCACAATGCACCTCCAGCTGGATTTGGTCCAGGAAGAGCTCACCCAACCTCGGCCCCTCCCAAATCCTACATAGCGCTAGGTGACTCCATCTGGGGAACCAAATACTCAATCTATTAAGGCGGTGGGTATACTAATCGCTATACAACTGAGTTTTAAGCGCACGTTTTGTGTGATGACGAGTTGAACTGAAGGAGTAACTTATGTTTGCGAGTGCTGGATGTATCGGTGAAGATTGAGCAACTTATCGAACTACAGCTTCCCGTCCTGCGCACTTCGCTTTGTAGGACCATGGACAAGTCTCTTCAGGACAGGCTCCCTGTTGACGATGTGGTTCACGAAACCTATGTCAAAGCGATGGAAGCATCTTCGACTTTTGAATATCGCGGAGAAGCGAGTCTTCGAAGCTGGCTGTTTAAAATCGCTCAAAACGTCATTCGAACCAAGATAAGACGCAAGAGCCCGCAGCTCGTTGAAGTTGCGGAGACGCTCATCGAATCAGGTGTGTTGCGCCCAAGCGAAATTATGAGCAAGCGGGAACAATGTGAAAGTTTGGGAGCTGCATTAGAGGGGCTTCCCGTTCATTACCAAGTCCTTTTGAGAATGCGATACATTGAAGGCTGTTCTTTCGAGGAGATTGCCTCGTCTCAATGTACAACAGCAGCCGGTGCGCGTGGACAGCATCGCAGTGCAATTCAAAGTCTAAGGAGGTTGTTTCAAATCTCTACGGATTCCCAATGGGTCAGACATGTCTCACGGAACACATGATCGATTTGAGCTTATCGAGCAACTTGGCGAGGGAGCACATGCCATTGTGTGGCGTGCGCGAGACACAAAACTGAATCGGGAAGTAGCTCTAAAAGTCTTGAGGGGTGCTTCAGAAGTAAAACCTTCGTCTGGACAGGCCGATAGACTCCAAAGATTCGAACTTGAAATGCAGGCAGCGGCTCGCCTGAACCATCCCAATATCGTATGTCTCCTGGAATCCGGTTACGCCTCAGGCCGGCCACATATTGCTTACGAGATGATCGAGGGAGTTACTCTACGCGAATGGGTCAACTTCGTTTCCCCGAAGCCAATTGGACTTGCCATCGCCATGGCTCAGATTGCTGAAGCTTTGGAATATGCTCACCGGAATGGAGTCATTCATCGCGACATCAAGCCTGACAACATTCTCGTTGAAATGAATGGAAAGCCATTCGTAACGGACTTTGGCCTTGCGCAGATTGCAGACAAAAGGATCACAGAGGCGGATGTTTCTGTTGGAACTGTTGCCTACCTAGCACCCGAGCAGACAACCAATGATCAAATCGATGGAAGAGTCGATGTGTTTGCAATGGGGGTCGTTCTCTTCGAAATGCTGACTGGGGAGCTCCCGTTTAGGGGAACCACTCGGGCTGAATACTTGGCTCAGCTCGCTCTAAATGACGCACCGCTATTAACAACTCTGAATCGCGACATTCACCCCGACTTGTCCGCGATCTGCTCGAAGTGCCTTAGTCGATCGCTTGTTAATCGTTATGCATCCGCCCAAGCCCTGAAGGTAGATCTTGAACGATTTGCAAACGGACAACCCACTCAGGCAAGGCCAAGATCTTGGCTCGCGAAGACGTCGCAGGCAGTACTGCGTCGCTCAAGGCCACTTGGGGTATTCTCAATTTTGATTGTATCTGTCGTCCTAACGGCGATTTGGATCAATCAAACCAACGATGCTAAGCGTGTTAGCGACCTAGCAGATCGTATCATTGATGAAACGAACGATGCCAAACTTGAACGGATTCTTGAATCCGTCATTGAAGAAGGACATCAGTTGGCGGTTGCCAAGATTCTCCATAATCGCATTGAAGAAGGGCTCGATTCGCAAGCGGCGATTTCTACCCTGTGCGGCCTTAGCATCCTTGAGAACATTAACCAAAGAGAATTCCAAAGTGTTACCAATGTTATCCCGGAGGGCTTGCCAAATCGGGCTAGGTCAATTGTCAAAACGGTTCGCTCGTTGGATGTTGGCGCACTAGTTGCGATCTGTAAGTCGGAGTTGCCGAACTTCGCCAGGCTCGAACAGGACGGTTCAAATACAGAGTGGATTTCGATCGGGCTTTTCGGAGGCATCGAGCACTATGCAGAGTACGTCTGTTCAAATCATGAGAATCAGAGGATGCGGTTCATGCTTCAGTCAGTTCTTGCAAAATGCAATCTGTCTCTAGAGCAGTGGCTACAGTTGGTTGAAACCAAAAGCAATTCTCCCGAACTGAAATCATTGCTGCTGATTGCCGCTGCGGACTCGCTGTCCCGCCAAGAAATCGACGTCTTGGGATTTGAAAGCAGGTTGGCAGCCAGCTGTAATAAAGTCGCATCTGCTCAAGTAACGATGTGCCTACGTTATCTCGAATTGAAGCTCAATTGCAAAGTGCCAATGAGCTCAGCGAAAACAATGCGAGATCACGAGTTTGTAGACGAGCTGGTGCATTTGATAAAGATCCCAAGTGGTCGGATGATTCTCTCAGATACAAAGATAAATATCGAAGAACCGTTCTGGACGACAGCTTGTGAAATTTCGCAGCAATGGATTGAAAACGAGTTTACAGCAGAAGAGATAAAACTGATGGAAGCCAATGGAGATCAAAGGTTGGGGAGTACCGTAGCCGCTCATCGACTGTCAGTCGTGGCCGCAATGCGGATCTGCAATCGACTCAGTACTCGAACGGGCCGTTCAGAATACTACATAGAAATAAATGAAGATCAGCCTATCGATTCAGTAGTCGACTCGAAATCGAATGGATTTCGGTTGCCGACACAGGAGCAGTGGGAATGGTTGGCACGCGCCCAATCTAAAACCAATTTCTTTCATGGGGCTAAATTAGATTCCGACGATTCGTACAGTCTTGACCTGGATAACTTTGGATGGTTTCGAAGTAGTCTACGTTCAACTCGCGACAGCCGCTTTCAAAAGGGCAAACAGAAATGGCCCAATTCATGGGGACTGTTTGACGTCTACGGAAATGTGGCAGAACTTGCTATCGACGAGTCTTCCGGGCAATTTGTCGGTTGCGGAGGCACGGTAAACGTCGAAGGGAAAAAATGCACATCTAAGCGCACGGATCTAATTCCTACGAGTTTTAGCTTTGGTTTGAGACCCGTTTGTCCTTGGAGCGAGTATTAGGAGAACCCAATGCCACTGACCCTGCCATTCACCGAACATGAAATCACAATCGACGATTGCTATTGGCTTTACGACGGCACTACGTGGGCGAAGTTTGATTCCTGTCCGTCAGGCTGCAACTGTATCGGAGTTGCGCCAGCGTCTGCTGGCGATCTTGGCGAACGTCGAGTCTGCACATGTGATTGCAATCCAGGCTCAAGCTTGCAATCTTCCCAGCCCAAAACGATGCGTTTTCAAGCAAAGCACGACTGCATGAAAGACGTACTCTATAGGGTTGCGGCCGATGCTAGCGGAAGCATTAACAACGCTAGTTTAACGGTGCATCTTCGACGGGCGGGATTGGATCCACGTGGTCATTCTTACATCGGCCCGGATCCGACTGTAGACGTAGATCTTGGTGATTCATTTGGGAGTCTAACCCTCAAGTCAACGGACTACGACGACATCTGCAAGGCAATTCTTGATGCGGGCAACGCTTTTGAACGCTCTGCCCGTGCAAATCAAGTGGGGTTTCTTTTGTTTGATTGAACAGCGGGCTGCACCGGGGGCTGTCAGCTACTCACTAACGCTTGTTCCCAAGGGGTTTATTCGTCTGTTGCAAACGTAGGTGAGCAAGCCCTGGTGTCGTTTTGAGAGTTTAGGCTCGGTGCGTTGTGTGACAGAGGAGTCAAGAAAAGTCGTTTGTGGGCTGGCCCCGATCACACGACAATCGGCTACCCCGGAGTTGAAGAGTTGTTGACACATTCTGCAATCCCAACTCACGTAAACACTGGTACTGGGCATTGCAAATGTTCCGCTACCATCTTTCTTAGATTCCCAGCCGCAGATCTATTTCCGCATGCGTTGGTACTAAACGCCAATGCCCCCTGAGTACTCCCATCTGGGCAAGCCCGTCACGAGATCTTGTCTTAAATGCACCTAGCCTTTCCCCGCAATCTGGTTGGGACATAGCCAGGCGGAAAGAAACTCTATTGCATGGCGCACGTTTCGCCGTGAACTGAGTTATTCAAGTATCAAGGACGATTGTTGTAGACGTCCTGCACTGTCCAAACTGAGAGGTAATCAAATGGGAAAGAAGAAAAGAATTTGCGACATCCTAGAAGTCTCAGCTTCGATGCTTGACTCCAAACTTGAACCCACTGACGAAACGACGTACGTGATAAGAGTGAAGAATTGCAGCGAGCTGTTCACCGCTAACAATGTTGCAGCAACAATAGGCTTGGTTGGCGGTCCACTTGACGGGATAAAGGTCACTCCCGACGATCGCTATTTCGGGACGATCGAACCCGGCGGATGCGTAAGAAAGGAGATTTCAATTCTCACAGAGCGTGCTCCTGTTGGCGAGCACAAACTATGCTACCACCTCGGTTTCTCAGCCAGTTGCGCTCGTTGCGAAGGCGAAGAAACAGAGTTTCTCATCGAAAGAGACTGAGTCGACAGTCGCTACTCGCGGGGACACATGGTGTCCCCGCTTTCTGTTGAGGCCACTTCATCCGATGCAGAGGCATGGAACGAAGCAATGCTGCGTTCGGTCTTCGAGCGACGAAGGCTCTAGTCATCCCAAAGAACTGTAATCCCTTTTCCACTCAAGCGGTGTGGGCGATTTGTGTTGAGATTAACCCAAATCCGTGTGATACACATGTGCAAACGCACTGTGCGTCGGATTCTCCGATCACTGGATGATTCAGAACACCGCAAGGTGTTTGGTACCGTTTGAGCCACGAAAACGGCGATCGTTTGCATTAACGATTGCCAAGGAAATCGTGCCCACGGATACGACCGAACGCTGATCCTGCCCAACAAGAAACAAGACTGCCTCGTCGCCTGGTTCGAGCTCTACCTTGGAACGCGAGTCGGTGATCCGGAAAGCAATACATTCAAGGCAAAGTAGAACGACCTGCAAGAGTTCGTGGAATTCATCTCCCTATCGCCCGGGACTGATCATCCCGACCAATGCCCCAAATACATTACCGAAGGCTTCCTGAGAATGCTCTACAATCAGCGAGACTCCGCAGCCTCAACGGTAAACCGGGCTTTGGCCACCTAAGGCACATGTCGCGCTGACCATCTGTTGCTCACCTGATTTGCAAGATCGTCATTGAACCTCGACCATCGCGAATTCGATATCGCCAGCGCGATGCATCTCGCGCAATCTCGCTACAGAATGTGTAGTTAGCTCGTGTCCAGAAGCTAGCAACAGGTTGTCTTTGTTGCTCTTAAGAGACTCGTTCAGGATCATGCCCGGTTCGAGTTTGTGGATCGGTAAACGATGACGCGTCTCACAGCTCGGTACTACGACTGGCTCTTCAGTCACATCCTCATGTTCTGCGTTTTTGATTGCCAACGCTAGCAGATTTGCGATTGCCATCCCGAAAGGCGCATCTTCGGAACAGAACGTGTTTGCTTTGAAGCTGCTGAAAAACAAGAAGCCAAGCTCCCACTCGCCACAGACAAGCGGGCAAGTTAGCGACGAACGAACTCCTTCAGCGGTAATTAGCCGCGTCGAACGAGATTGCGGCCGGTTCTCCAGGTATTTGAGCAGATCATCCATTATGCGAGGTTTTCGTTGCTTCATTACGAAGTACAACGAAGACCCCAAGATGGGAGCCTTAAAACCTCGTCGCAATAACGTTCTGTCCCTAGATCGAGTCCATCGAGCCACGACATTGTGGGTTTCTGGCTCAATCTCGGCCCATCCGAGCCTGTCTACCGACATCTGAATGCGTGTATCTTCATAGATCGCATCGAGAATCGACTCGACGGGGGCTTCTTCAGCAACAAGAGCTGTAATGCTGCTGATGGTTTGGTCACGAGTGACGCAGACTTCTGTACTCATTGTTCTGTCCTTATTCGGGCTTAAGGGCATCGCAATTCTAGAACGCTCCTAAGTACAAGACTTGAAGTCTTAGGCTCTTCAGCTCGTTTGAGCGAATAGGTAGCAGCTTGTAACGATTCTGCGGCCTGAAGCATCCGCTGTGCGGACAAACCGGCCCCTATCTTGGAGAGACGGTAAATGCTGGCCCACTGGCACGGCTTCGTTCCGCACTAGTTCTTCCAACGTTTTCGACTAAATCTATCCACAGCTGTCACTTTCGCGTCGCTAAAACGTCTTTTCTTCAAGGAGCAAGAGCCATTGGAACGCCAGCCAAACGAACAACACACCCAAGATTCGGTTTGGCAGCAGATTGCCATCCATAAATCTGCGGTTTTTGCGGTTTGCCTCGCGAATACGAAGAGCCTTCATGACGCGGAAGACATCACTCAGTCGGTCTTGCTAAAGGCAAGCGAAAAGGCCAAGAGCTTGCGAGAAGCGGGGCAAGTGAAATCCTGGCTATTGAAGATGGCTCGAAACGCCTGTGTTGATCATTATCGTCGACGAAGGCGAACTACGCCCCTCGTGGAAGAACCAACGGCAGCGGAGGTGACCGAGAGCGATTCCTTCTCGCAGTTGTACGACGCGATCAAGAAGCTCCCCACGCACTACGCCGAGATCGTCACGCTGTTCTATTTGGAAGAACAGAGTTGTGCGACGGCGGCCGAGTACCTCGGCATCACCGTCGAAGCGGCTCGACAGCGATTGGTTAGAGCCAGAACACTTCTTCATAAGTACCTGATAGAGGATGAGCTATGTCAAAACACTGCGAAGAACAACTCACGACGCTAGTAGCATACACGCTTGGTGAAGCCGATCCGCACGTGGCACGCAAACTGGAGGGGCACGTGAAAGATTGCTTAGGCTGCCAGGAGAAGCTTGAGGAATTGCGTCGTGAAGAGGCTGATATACAGGAAGCGTTCAGAAGCCTTTCCAGTCGAGTCGAATCGGTACAAACGAGTACTACGATCTCTCGCGGACGGGCTACAGTTTCTCTATTTGCAAGGGGTATCAAAATGGTGACGAAGCATAGAACACTCAGTATCGCATCCGCCGCTTCGCTTATGTTCATTGCAGGTTTTCTCGGCTATGCGTTGACGATTGGGACGACGAAAGAAGCGTATGCAATCGACTACACGACTCGGGCAAACGAAGCGATCACGAGCTACCGAGTGAGGATTTCACCTGTTAAGAACTTGGCAGAGGCTTGGATTGAGTTTGGCCCGGGTCAAACTCTGCAACGTGCCCGGTTGGAGTTTCGGGGTTCGAAGAATGAAAAGACAACAGTCATTTCTGACGACAAAGCTAGCGTTTGGCTTAAGAAGAGGAATGTACTTCTGCTTACAGAGGCCAGCTCGGTCGTGGGTGAACTTGAAACAGGAAGGCATTTGTTTGACCCAAAGGTCGCCTTCGACCGCCTTCAGAAGCTGGAAGCCTCTGGGAATGCAAGCATCGTTGCGAAGTCAATTCCCGAACTGGATGTGATACGCTTAGAAGTCACCTTCGAAGAAGCTCCAGATCAAAAGCAAGTCTATGAAGTGGATTCGCCCACTAAGCTTGTTAAACGAATCCGGACGTTCGGAAAGATGGACGGTGAGTGGAAGCAGGAGTCAATGAGGGAATTCCTGGATTACAACGTCCCGATCGATTCCGCTGTCTTCACTCTGGACGTGCCGGACGATGTCGTCACCGTCGACCAAGTCAACCGAGCCGTTGGCGTCCCCAAAACAAACTTGTCCGATAGTCAGGCCGCGAAAGAACTGGCGATAGAGTTCGTCGAAGCGATCATAGCCAAGAATTACCGCCAGGCGGGTGTTATCTGCGGTGGTTTGCCAGCCGATAAACTGAAGCAACGTTTCACGGGAGCCGGAATCGAGTATGTGCGCCTGCTGAGCATTGAAGAGCCTAGAGCGGCACAACAGGGGAATGCGTTGATCGTTTTGCTGAGAGTTGAGGCAATCGTCAGGGGCGAAAAAGTCACAGTCGACATTAAGCCGCACATCAAACCTGTCGAAGCTAACGCGGGGCGATACTACATTTCCGGCGGTATCTAACGAAACAGCTATACTATAAGTAGCGTGTATAGTAATCTGACGATCCGGAGCCGTGCCGCGACTATTAGTTTCTGTTCTGGACAGTTTTGGCGAGAGTTATGAAGCGGGGATCGTGCTTGAGGTCGGAGAGCATGGGATCGCTGACTAAGTGGTCTATGTCTGTGAATCCGGTGGAGACGGCGTAGTGAAGGTAGTCTAACGAGGTTTGAATCTTGCCTTCCATCAGAGCAATGCACCCGAGATTGTAGGAGCCGAAATTAGCGTAGCGAACTGAATCTCGGATGCGTTCGTTCCAGATCCTGGCCTCAGCAATCAGACTGCGGTCGACGAAGGCGAGCTCTGTGAGTCCGCCTGCTACTAACAACTGCGTGAATTCATCGTTAGGATACGTCTGGAGTCGCTGCCTGCCCAAGAGCGCGGCCTCCGCATAATTCGCTTCGACAAAGTAGACAGTCTTTAAGTGTTCAAGTTGTTTTTCAGACTTTGCTACTCGCTTGGCGACTTTTTCGAGGACTGTTGAACCGCGGAAGAGTTTGAGATCACGCGTTGATCGTAGCGATTGGCCGTCACAGAAGCCCGAATTCAATGCGGCATCGAAACTCTCCAACATTTCCTTTTCGCGACCCTCGATGGCGAACGCGCGCGCTAGGTGGAAGGCGGATCTAGCAGGGTCAAATTCTAAACGCAAAGCCCGCTTATGCCGCTGAATCGACTCATACATGTCGCCACTCAAGTTAGCTTCTTGCACGTGTGTTTCGTAGCTCAGATCGTAGGCAGCCTTTGCAGCCGCATAGTTAGACTCAGCAAGGGTCGGAGTGATTCTTGTAGCGAATGGATAGTCGCTTCCACTCAGTTGGTTTGTACCTGAATTACGCAGGCCAGCATCATAGATGCCGAGCGCGTTTGCCGTCCGTCCGGAATTGTAGGACGAATCCCAGACGGCGAAAGCAAAGGCAGCTGCGGTCAACAGGCTGGCAAGTACGATAGCAGTCTTGATCCGGGACCGAGACCGATTCGCGAGGTTCACTGACTTGGGCCACCACAGCCTCTCAGGTATAGGCTTTTGCTCTGAAGATTGTAAGCATGCTAGCTCTTCAGACAAATGGTTGGCAACTTCGTCGGCTGTTTGAAAGCGGTCGTCCATCTGTTTTGCCATTAGCTTCGCTACGAAAGCCTCAAGCCAAGGGGCGATATGTGGATTGATCTGCCGCATCGGAGTTGGCTCAGCTTCCGTGACGGCTTTCAGGATTCCCAGAATTGACTCACTGCGAAACGGAGCAACCCCAGTGCAGCACGTGTAGAGAACACAGCCAAGACTGAACAAGTCAGAACGAACGTCGACGCGTATTCCCTCGGCTTGTTCGGGTGACATGTATTGCGGCGTTCCCGCAATCATTCCCGTGTGCGTCATCGAGGCATCTCCGGTAACATGGGCTAGACCAAAGTCAGAGACAATTGCTCGGTCGCTGCCGCAATCCACAAGCACGTTCGATGGCTTGATATCGCGATGGGTAATTCCCTGAGCGTGTGCTGCAGCCAGACCCTTCGCAATCTGTAGCCCGATCCGAGTAACCTCTTCGGTAGCCATGTACCCTTCGCGGTCCAGCCTAGACTGCAAGGAACCGCCGGCAACGTACTGCATGACGATAAACGGTAAGTCTTGGTGCGATTCGACTCCATCCACGTCGACTACGTGCGGATCGCGGACCGAAGCAATTGCTCGTCCCTCGCGTTGAAAGCGCTTTCTCGATGCG
>DNPC01000159.1:0-2428 GCA_003501565.1 Planctomycetaceae bacterium
ACGTAGCCGCGTCTGTCCCCAGACGCGGTCCGATGTCCGGCTGCCTCCGCGAAACCTCTACCAAGGGCAGCGATCACCTCGGGTCGCAACAATAAGTTGGTTTCTAGGGCTCTTCGCGCGCGAAATCATCGCGAACGCCTGAATGCTATCAATTTGGTCTTCCCGTCTCGTCGATTGACCCCACAGGTGCGTCATTACATCGGACATGTTGCGGTGCTATTGACGCTAGTTTGTGTTGTTCGGGAGGCCATGACGTGTGGCGTGCATTTTTTTTGGCTGTCGGAACGATGCTGATCATCTTGGGTGTTGAGTGCCTGGTGATTGACAGCGCAACCTTCGTGACAGAACCTCCCAAGCAGGTGAAACAGACCAGCGGAAATGCTTGGTTTCCTGATCCTCCGAAGCTTGAGACCTTAGAATCCAAAAAGGTGGTGCGACCTCCAGAGTGGATTCCCTGGAGCCTGATCGCCTCAGGTGCCGTGATCGTGCTCTACTCGCTCACTCTCCGCCGAATCGGTGGAAGTGCCTAACCTGTAAGGACTTGCGCGGTTACCCGTGCGCTAGCCTCGGGCCGGTCGCTCTTCTGTGATCTCTCGCAAATGCCGCGACGGACGGCCTCAGTGGGGCGCGATCGGCGAAGTGCCGCCCATCCGACGCAAAAGGACTGAACTCACTCTGTCGCTGGGACTCTTGACCACGTGGCGGCTAATGCTTAGAGTGCGTCATCCAGCTTTTTTATGCACCTGCGCCTGGTATTAGTGTAGCTAATACTTTGGTGCGGCCCCAAATCTCGCCCAACTCCTGGTCAAAGGCATGCAGATCCGCAACCTCCAAGTTTTCTGCGACGTCGTCCGGCGCAGCAGCTTTTCGAAAGCTGCGGCCGATAATTCGATGACGCAGAGCGGTGCCAGCCAGGCTGTACAGCAGCTCGAAGAGTTCTTGAAAGTCCAGTTGATCGATCGTAGCAAGCGACCGCTCCAATTGACCGCCGAAGGCCGTGTGTTTCACTCCGGCTGCCTGGAAATTGTGAAGCGTTTCGAGTCGCTCAGTGAAGAAGTCCGCGCCGTAAACAGTGAGGTGCGGGGTAAGGCTTCGGTCGCTGCGATTTACAGCGTCGGGCTGAGCTACCTGCCGAAGCTTCAGAAACGTTTCAAAGTCGAGAACCCCGTTGCGGACGTTCGCTACCAGTTCGGACACCCCGACGAAGTCTATCGTTTGGTCGAAGATGGTATCGTCGACTTTGGGCTGGTGAGTTACCCCGAGTCATCGAAGGCGGTTAAAGCGACGTTGTGGCGCGAGGAGTCGATGATCTTGGCCGCAGCGCCGACACACCCGTTGGCGGGTAAACGCGACATTACAACCGAAGATTTGTCGGCTGAGGCTTTAGTTGCCTTTGCACCCAATTTGCGAATTCGCCACGAGATCGATCGCTATCTCCGGCAGGTGGGCGTTACCATGCCGATCGCCGCAGAATTTGACAACATTGATTCAGTCAAGCACGGCATGGCACTGTACCAGGCTGTAGCGTTCCTGCCACGACCAACTGTCGTCGAAGAACTGCAGGCCAGGCAGCTGGTGCAATTGGACTGTCCTTGGATGCAGCTGAGTCGGCCACTTGGCATCATCCAGTGCCGATCACTAACGCTCTCTCGGACAGCTCGCGGCGTGATGGAACTTTTCATCGCTGACGCACAACATGCTGCAAACATAAGTGAGGCGGGTCAAGCACACTGTGCAGAACCCGCGATGTCAACGCAGACCGCCGGCGATATGAATGCCGACGATATTTCGGACATTAATCGTAATATTTAGATCGGCTTAATGCACCTGGGTGCGAGTAGATCGATCGCAAAGAAACATACAGATAGAAGTAACCGTCCCTCGCAGAATGCGGGACGACAAGCTTGGGTAGAAGTAGGTAGATTTAGATGGAACGGTCGATTAACAGAGGTAACCACCTGCCAGATCCTCGTGGACTATATGATCCTGCGAATGAACATGATTCGTGCGGAGTGGGGTTCGTTGCCCACATCAAGGGTCAGGCAAGTCACCAAAATGTTAAGGACGCACACACGCTACTGATGGCGATGGAGCATCGTGGCGGTTGCGGTTGTGAAGACAATACAGGTGACGGTGCGGGCATGCTTACCGCGCTCCCGCATGAATTCATTAAGAAAGTCGCCAAGGCTGAATTGGGTGTTGAAGTCCCAGCACCAGGGCAATTCGGTGCTGGCGTTGTTTTCCTCCCGCGGGATAAGTCCGAGCGCGAGAAATGTATCGCGGCGGTAAACGAATCGATTCAGCGATATGGTCAAAAACTTCTGGGATGGCGCGACGTTCCTCAAGCCACCGATGCCGCCAATGTAGGTCCCGCCGCGCGGGCGGCTGAGCCCGCAATGCAAATGGTGATTGTTGCCGCTGCGGACGG
>DNPC01000159.1:2495-17230 GCA_003501565.1 Planctomycetaceae bacterium
ATGCGGACGGAATCAGCGACGAAGAGTTCGAGCGAAAGCTGTATTTGATTCGCAAATCCAGCAGCCACGCACTACGCCAGGATAAGTCACTGGTTGAACGCAAGCTGTTCTACATTTGCTCGCTTTCGACAAAGGTAATTATCTACAAAGGGATGCTGAATACTGCACAGGTGGTGCCGTATTTTCCCGACTTACAAGACCCCGACTACAAAACGCACCTCGCGATGGTGCATTCGCGGTTCAGTACGAATACATTCCCAAGTTGGGACCGCGCACAGCCGTTTCGTTTCATGAGCCACAACGGCGAAATCAATACGCTTCGGGGTAACAAGAACTGGATGACGGCACGCCAAGGCATGCTCGAGAGCGATCTGTTTGGCGATCATCTCCCCGAATTGTTCCCCGTCTGTGAGCCAGACTGTAGCGACTCCGGGACGTTCGATAACGTGCTTGAGTTCTTGTTGATGAATGGTCGCACGCTGCAAGAAGCCGTCATGATGATGGTTCCCGAAGCGTGGCAGAAACACGATACGATGTCTGAGGAAAAGCGGGCGTTCTACGAGTTCCAGTCGTGCCTGATGGAACCGTGGGACGGCCCTGCGTCTATTAGTTTCACCGATGGCCATTACATCGGAGCCGTCCTAGATCGCAACGGCTTACGTCCGAGTCGCTATTACATCACACATGACGATCGCGTCATCATGGCCAGTGAAGTAGGCGCACTGCCTGTCGAACCAGCTAACGTGAAAGCCAAGGGGCGTTTGCAGCCCGGGCAGATGTTCTTGGTCGATTTTGAAGAGGGGCGATTGATACCCGACTCTGAACTCAAGCAGACGTTCGCAGAAAAACGCGACTACCGAACGTGGCTTAACGAAGGCAGGGTCCAGTTGAGCGACTTGCCAAAGGCCAGCGACTCCCATCACTTCGATCCCGACACACTTTTGGCCCGGATGCAAGCCTTTGGCTTCACTACGGAGACGATGCAATTCATGCTGATGCCGATGATCCGCGAAAAGCGAGATCCAGTCGGTTCGATGGGCAACGATAGCGCATTGGCATGTCTGAGCGATAAACCGAGGCTGCTATACGATTACTTCAAGCAACTCTTCGCACAGGTGACCAACCCGGCCATCGACTCGATCCGCGAAGAGATCATCATGTCGCTGGAGTGCTACATTGGTCCTGAGCAAAACTTGCTCAACATATCAAAGGAGCACTGCCATCGACTGCTCATGCCGCATCCGATTCTAACCAATGAAGAGTTGGCAGATATTCGGCAGTTGGATCATCGTGGCTGGAAGACAAAGTCAATCGACACCACGTTTAGTCGCGAAAGCGGCAAAGACGGTATGTTGGAGGCGCTGGATCGCGTTTGCGAAGAAGCTGAGGCGGCGATCAAAGACGGTTACAGCTTGGTCACTTTGACCGACCGGGCGATCGATTCGAATCGCGTTCCGCTGCCAGCGCTGCTGGCCACTGGATGTTTGCACCACTTCCTGGTTCGCAAGAATCTGCGGACTCAGATCGGGATCGTTGTCGAATCCGGCGAAGCGCGTGAAGTGCATCATTTCTGCTTGATGGTTGGCTACGGTGCAGACGCGATCAACCCATATCTCGCATTTGAATCTCTTTGGCAAGCGCGCCGTGACGGTCTGATCGACACCGAAGAATTCACCGATGACGACAAAGTTGTCGCTGCGTATCGCAAGGGCGTAGCCAAGGGTATGTTGAAGGTCATGGCCAAGATGGGCATCTCGACGCTGCAGTCGTACAAGGGCGCCCAGATTTTCGAGGCCATTGGATTGCGTGACGAAGTTATCGATAAGTGTTTCACGCATACGCCCAGCCGTGTTCAGGGCGTTGGATTTGAGATTCTGGCTCAAGAGACTTTGCGCCGCCATGCACTTGGGTTTCCGCTTCGCGAAGATTTCTCCTTGCCAACACTCGCCAACCCGGGTGAGTTTCATTGGCGGGCAGAAGGCGAGAATCATGGCTGGACCCCAACACGGATCTCCAATTTGCAGACTGCCGCTCGCGGTAACAACACTGCGGCCTACCAAGCATTCTCGGATGAAGTGAATAACGAGAATCGTCGAAAGTGCACGCTGCGTGGGCTGCTGGGTTTCCAGTCTTCGTTCGGCGATGGTCCCATATCCCTTGACGAAGTCGAACCGGCGAAAGATATCGTCAAGCGTTTCTGCACCGGTGCAATGAGCTTCGGTTCGATCAGTGCAGAGTCGCACGAAACCCTGGCGATTGCAATGAATCGTCTCGGTGGTAAGAGCAACACGGGCGAAGGCGGTGAAGATCCGGAGCGTTTCCAACCGCTGCCCAACGGAGATTCGAAACGATCGGCAATCAAGCAAATCGCATCGGGGCGTTTTGGTGTAACTGCCAATTATCTGACCAATGCGGATGAATTGCAGATCAAGATTTCTCAGGGAGCCAAGCCTGGGGAAGGGGGGGAGCTGCCGGGGCACAAAGTAGACGAGAACATCGCTCGCATTCGCTACTCAACGCCAGGAGTAGGGCTGATCAGCCCTCCACCACACCACGATATTTACTCGATCGAAGACTTGGCGCAGCTGATTCACGATTTGAAGAATGCCAATCCTTCGGCGCGAGTCAGTGTTAAGCTCGTTTCGGAGGTTGGTGTCGGGACGGTTGCGGCGGGTGTGACCAAAGCCAAGGCGGACCACATCCTTATTTCTGGCGACTCCGGTGGAACCGGAGCTTCTCCGCTGACCAGTATCAAGCATGCTGGGCTGCCGTGGGAGTTGGGGATTGCGGAAACTCACCAGACGCTCGTGATGAACGACCTTCGCAGTCGCGTCGTTTTGCAGACTGATGGCGGACTGAAGACAGGTCGTGACGTTGTAATTGCAGCGCTGCTCGGCGCCGAGGAGGTCGGGCTTTCGACAGCTCCATTGATTACGCTGGGCTGCATCATGATGCGGAAGTGCCATCTCAATACCTGCCCGGTTGGAATTGCGACGCAAGATCCAATGTTGCGGAAGAAGTTTAGCGGTAAACCAGAGCACGTCGTCAACTATCTGTTCATGGTCGCTGAAGAAGCCCGCACCTACATGGCAGAGCTTGGCTTCCGTAGTTGGGACGAAATGGTGGGCCGGGTCGATGCGCTCGACGCCGCGGCCGCGATTGACCACTGGAAGGCCGACGGCATTGACCTCAGCAGTATTTTGATGCCCGCACAGCGACTGCACGAAGATTCCGAAGTCCGGTGCATCATGCCTCAGGATCATGGCCTCGAACAATCGCTCGACATGACCAAGTTGGTGCCCGGCTGTCAGCCGGCGATTCAGGATGGCAAGCCCGTAAAGCTGGAGCTTGACATCGTCAACACAAATCGAACGGTCGGCACAATCCTCTCGCATGAAATTACCAAGCGCTGGGGCGCTGATGGACTGCCTGATGGCACTGTGCATCTGAAATTCAACGGCTCCGCCGGTCAGAGTTTGGGTGCTTGGGCGACTCAAGGTATCACGATCGAAGTCGAAGGCGACTGCAATGACTACGTCGGCAAGGGGCTGTCAGGTGGGACGATCATCGTCTACCCACCGCGTGTCAGCACGTTTGAAGCCCATGAGAATATTTTAGTCGGAAACGTCTGTTTATACGGTGCGACTAGTGGTTATGCATTTTTCCGAGGCCGGGCGGCAGAGCGATTCTGCGTTCGAAACAGCGGTGCTTGGGCGGTCGTCGAAGGCGTCGGCGACCACGGTTGTGAATATATGACCGGCGGTCGAGCAATCATTATCGGGCCGACCGGGCGAAATTTTGCTGCCGGAATGTCTGGTGGCATCGCCTACGTCCGTGCACCCGATCGTGACGCGTTTCGGCTAAAGTGCAACTTGGGTACTGTTGAACTCGAGGATTTGGTTGAGTCGACGGACAAAGCCGAAGTACTCGACATGCTCCGACGGCATCGTGATCTTACCGGATCCGTGATTGCAGAGGACTTGGTAGACCGATTTGAACAAGTTACCAGTGAATTCGTGAAAGTCATGCCGACGGATTACAAACGCGTGCTCCGCGAAAGGGCTCAACGCGACCAAGAAACCGAAGCTCCCGTCACCAACGAAACTGTTAGCAAGTGATTGGTCGCCCGACTTTACCTTCGCGGCTGGATTTTCCTTTCGATGCTAGATTTTCCTTCGTGGCAAGAACTTTGTGTTCGTGATTGGAGTTTAGTGTTCGTTTGCTCGGTTAGTGTTCGTTTGCTTGGATTTAGTGTTCGTGTTTGGAATTTAGCGCTGGCGGTTTGAATTTTTCGTTCGCGCTCAATTTACTCACCCTCCCTCCGGGAGGGTCGCGTCCGAGGAACGAGGACGCGGGGAGGGGCCGAACCCGCCATCACTCACACTCCTCCACATCACTCAACACCACCCAACACCATGTCATAACTTCCAGCCTAGCAACTCGTTTAACCGTCAGCCGCAGGCGTACGCTTCACTAGTTCAACAACGCCGATCGGCCAGCAACCAACATACACCACGCTTAGAAACAGATAACAACGTCATCAATCCGGCGCAGCCCGGCCGACGATCACTTGGGTAGAACATAGATCTTTTAGTTAGAAGTAGAGTCATATGGGAAAGCCAACCGGATTTAAGGAAATCCCTCGCCAACAATTGCCGTACCGAGATCCAGCCGAAAGGGCAGGGGACTACGGCGAGATTTTCACGCGTGGCGACGAAACGCATTTGCGCTCCCAGGGTGCGCGATGCATGGATTGTGGCATCCCATTCTGTCAGTCCACAACCGGTTGTCCAATCGACAACTTGATTCCCGAGTGGAACGATCTCGTCTACCGCGGACGCTGGCGCGAGGCTCTCGACCGGCTGCATAAAACCAACAACTTCCCCGAGTTTACTGGACGTGCTTGTCCGGCACCCTGCGAAGGCGCTTGCGTGCTAGGCATTATTGAGCCTGCCGTAACGATCAAGAACATCGAAAATGAAATCATCGATCGTGGATTCGACGAAGGTTGGGTCCAGCCCAATCCGCCCAAAACGCGGACCGGTAAATCGGTAGCGATCGTTGGTTCTGGCCCCGCCGGGCTGGCCGCTGCAGCGCAGCTAAACAAAGTGGGGCATTCGGTCACGGTTTACGAACGGGCGGACCGAATCGGCGGTCTTCTCATGTACGGAATTCCTTGGATGAAACTGGGCAAGGATGTCGTCGAGCGACGCGTCAATCTACTTCGCGAAGAAGGGATTGAATTCGTCACCTGCGCGCATGTCGGCAAGGCTGAGGACTTTGCCACTGGTCACATGACTGGAATCATGCAAGAGCGCGGGCATGAAATCCAGTTTATTGACCCTAACGAACTGCTCGAGAAGTTTGATGCAGTGTTGATGGCTACCGGTGCAACCAAGCCGTTCGACCCAACCGGCCGCTGTCCCGGACGCGATAGCCAGGGTATCTACTTTGCGATGGACTTCCTAACTCGCAACACAAAAAGCCTACTCGATTCGAAACTCGAAGACGGCCACTACACGTCCGCCAAGGATCTGAATGTCATTGTTATCGGCGGTGGTGACACGGGGGCGGACTGTATTGGTACATCGCTACGGCATGGCTGCAAGAGTGTGGTCAATTTTGAATTGTTGGACGTACCACCGGCCGAACGCGCTGAGAACAACCCTTGGCCGCAATGGCCACGCATTTACCGTCTGGATTACTCGCACGAAGAAGTGAAGGTAAAGACCGGCGACGACCCACGGCAGTACAACGTCCTGACGAAGGAGTTTGTTGCAGATGATTCTGGCAAACTTACGGGCGTTAAGACGGTTTCAGTTGACTGGTCCAAGCCTGGCGAAAAAGCACCGTTTAGCGAAGTGCCGGATAGCGAGAAAATCTGGCCTGCTGACATGGTGCTGCTTGCCACCGGGTTTGTAGGACCCGAGTTGACTGCGGGCGAAATGCTGGGACTCGAAACCCAGAATCCTCGTGGTAACTGGCAGACGTTCTGTGGCGAGCACGGCGAATTTACCACCAACGTCGAAAAGGTCTTTGCTGCAGGTGACTGCCGTCGCGGTCAGTCGCTAGTTGTCTGGGCCATCAACGAAGGTCGCGGCGCCGCCCGCTCGATCGACATCTTCCTCCAAGGCGGCAGCACCCTACCCGCACCCGGTGTCACCCAAGATCAATCCCTGGTGCAAATCACAGTTTAACCACTGCTCCACAGTGTTGGCGGATGTAGTGTTGCTGTGAAGGTGTTGTTGCTTCGCCGACTGCCTTTAGGGGCGCCGGTTCCTACCAAACACATCGATAGCACGCGGCTTCTCAAAGAAATCTCATGAGCTCGCCGAAGGAAGTAGGCCGTAGCGAGCTGTGCGCTGTTACGGCATACGTTTGATTTAGCCGCAACACAGATGGGAAGATGTCGAGTTGACGATCAACCGTCTGGATCATTCAGTAACTCTTCCAATCGGCCTGCTAGCTCCGGCGGTAGTTTACTGAGCCACGTTTCGTCGATCAGATCGTCACCCGTCGCAATCGATCTTTGACTTTTTCCACAGCCCTCTCGATCCGCTCCCAAAGGGCGTCTCCCGTATACTTGATCTCTAGCATTGCGCTTCCTCCGAGAGCTCAACTATAGCCGCCTCGAACGCAAGCACGCGCATTCGAAAACACAACTCTCGCCAAATCCACAAGAAACCCACCCCCCCATGCGAGTCTGTATTGCACTGCTCGTGTCCTTCCTGTACATCCCAGGCTGGTAGAGAGTTTTGCGGTGTGCATGGGAGTCTTTGGATGCGAATTCAATCGGTAATGGAAAGCTTGCGGGCTGAGGTTTGTGAGGCAAATCGCAGTCTGCCAAGGCTTGGGCTGGTCGTCATGCACTCGGGCAATGTAAGCGGTTATTCTCCACAAGACGGGAAGCTTGTGATCAAGCCCTCCGGCATAGACTACGAGCAGCTTACACCTGATATGCTCGTAGAAGTCGATGTTGCGAGCGGCGAGTACGATTCTCAGATGCGACCAAGCGTAGATCTGCCGCACCATCTTTACCTTTATCGGAACATGCCAGAATTGCGAGGCATTGTTCACACGCACAGTAACTATGCGACCGCATTCGCTGCATGTGAGCAGTCGATCCCAGTCGCCTTGACGGCCGTGGCAGATGAATTCGGTGACCAGATCCCGTGCGCTCCATACGTAAGCAATGAAGGAGATGAGATCGGCAAATCGATCTTGGCGAATAAAACATCCGCTCCAGCGGTCTTGCTCGGAAGACACGGTGTATTCGCCTGGGGTTCTTCAGCGAGTTCAGCTCTCAAATCAGCTGCCATGGTAGAAGATGTTGCAAAGACACTAATTTTGGCGAAGCAAGTCGGCGAAATTGCTGAGCTTCGCCAAGATCAGATAGCTCTTTGGAATGACCGCTATCAAAACCGATACGGCCAACGAAAAGCGGCTTAGTCGTCATCTGAAACCGCAAAATGTCGAGGTCGATACTTGCGCGAGAAACGAGATTCTAAATCACAAGCATCACCAGTGAATTCAGACCAAGATCTTGACGGCCAACGCCCCTTCTTGCTTAAGCGAGCTGTCATAGCATCGATTGCTTTCTTCGCGATAAGTTTTCTGACTTTTGGCGGCTGGGTACATTTTTATTTCGCGGGCAATTATTCAGGTCCGCTACTCATTTCCAACATGTTCGGTGTCAGCGAAAAGAGCGCGAGCGCTGGCGCGAAGCCTGTATACGATTATCCGGTAGCTGGCTGGGACGGTCAGTTTTACTACACGCAGAGCAATGACCCTCTTATTTTGGACGACAACTATTTCTCTCGTCCTGCACCGCACACACAGCATGCGTACATTGACAACATTTCCTATCGTTTCCAGCGCAATTTTCTGCCTTTGCTAGCGTTCGGTGCATCGCGTGTGACGGGGCATGAGGCAACGACGCCACTTGTTTATTTTGTCACGCAATTCCTCATCGTTAGTCTGGGATTTGGCGTCCTGTTCTACGCGCTCGAATCCGCCGGCAGCAGTGGTTGGTGGGCTTGCCTATGGGGACTCTATGGCGGGGTTTTGAGGCCGCTCAGTCATGGACTTCCGGATCCGACAGCTGATGCATTGTTGCTAATTGCTATCGTTGCTGTAGCTAAGAACCGAATAGTCGTATATTGGATTGCAGCTAGTGCACTTTGCTTATGCCGCGAATCCTATGCAGCGCCGGCCGCGTTCGTTTGGATGCTCACGGTTCTCGGAAAACTGGATTGGAATCAGAAGTACGCATGGCTCGGAAGAGTAGCACTCACAACTGCACCGGGGGCAATAGTTCTCTTTTGGGCGTTTTATGTCGCGTACCGCACCAATATTGAGTTTCTTGGTGGTTCAAGAATGTTGCCCTGGGGTGCGCTGGTCGACTGGCCATACAAAGCCTATCTGAGCTGCTTGATAGATGACTTACGAAGCGGCAACGAAAACGAAGTTCTCCAATCGACCAGCTGCATGATTGTCATCACCGGTGTCCTGCTTTGCGTGGTTCGCGAATCGAAGAAGAGAGTTGCTGCGATCGCCCTGCTTCCACACATTCTACTGATGACCATGACGGGAAGCGTGATTTGGGAAGCCGGTGTTGGATTCTTTAAGAATGCAGGCTCAATCATTCTCCTTGGCACACTGTTGTCTTCTCGGCATGACTATAAGTGGCTACGTTGGATTTTGATTCCCTGTTTACTACTCAGCATTCAAGATGTCTATCGACACGATTGGCGGCACCAAGCCTTTCTACCGCCGATTGATAGCACATCCCCATCCGATTCGGTCCAGCCAAGCGCTCAGGTGCCAACCGAGAAGATCGAATATGCGAGCAAGATCGAAGTTGTCAGTGTAGAGCGTCCGCTTTCAGATGGATACACCGGCGTTTTCTCGCTGTTCCATAGAGATCCGGCGGTTGTGACAGTACGTGTATGGAATACCAGCAATCAAACGTGGCCTGCAAGTCTTCCCGGGCAAAATGTCATTTGTCTAGGAGTCCGAATTGGCAATGGTAATAAGCTGTTGCATGAAATGCGCGTCCCGCTGTACAAGGAGGTTCCGCCGGATGCGAATATATCGCTTGATTTTTTAGTACCAGTTGGAGCTGAATGGCTGACTGGAAAGACGCAGATCAGCTGCGGATTGGTACATGAATCGGTTGCTTGGTTTTCCGAAAGTGATTCGTCGCAGGCTGTCGAGATTGAGTTGTAGCATGCGCAGCTCAACGCGTTGACGTCCCCAAGATCTGGAACGCAAGATGTTTAGCACAAGACGACTTGTCAGATTTCGCCGCCGACTGAAATACTCTAAAGCCGCGCTCTTTTTCTACCGTTACCGTTACCTGGTTGGCTTTACCGTCTTTGGCGGAATGTCGGTGTTGCTGGAACTCTATCTGCGATCGAGCGTCATTCCCGACAGCATTCCCGACTTTGCGAGGACTTTGATCGCTTTCCTCTCGGGTCTAGTCTTTAGCTACCTGCTGAATGCAACGTTCAATTTTCGAGTTCCCTACCGATACTTCCTGAGTACATTTGTCCGCTTCGCAGCTGTTTCTGTTGCATCTTTCGCATTGAATCTCGGATTCATTTATCTGCTCAAAGAGAGCCTCGACGTATCGTATGCAGCATCGCGGCTAGTCAGTTCAGGATTGTTGTTTTCTATTGCCTACGTTGTGCATCGCCGACTGACATTCGATTTGGATCGAAACTTTGGCATAGCCGTCTATGCGGCTCCTGAGGAATACGTCCGACGCGTCTTCCTGAAGGTTGGAAGGAACACAGATCATATTCACATCGACCTCGTCGACTCAACCTTCAATCCAGCCGCACGTGTAGACCTCCGTAAGATCAAACGAGCACGCGAGTTTTGGCCAGACTCTCCATTCGCCCTGCATCTTATGACCAGGCGACCGGACCACTGGCTTGAAAAGACACTGCCCGATGTGGACTGGATCTTGTTTTCTCTTGCCTCCGACTGCAATCTGACCGAACTGATTGCTAGATGTCATCTGGCGGGGAAAAAGGCTGGCGTGGTTTGGCATCTTTCTGATCCGTTGTCGGATCTCTATGAACAGTTGAATCACGTTGACTTTGTAATGGTACTTGGGATTGCAAAACCAGGTTTCAGTGGACAAACAGTCGCCCCGGAAGCTCTAGACGTCATACAAATGCTTGAGCGAGTCAAACACCGCTACGGTTTTGAACTCATGTTCGATGGCAGCGTAAACAGCCGAACGATATTGGATATTCCAGCGAAGTACATTGTTGCGGCGAGCAGCGTCTTAAAGGCTCATAAGCCAGCAAAGATGATTTACACTCTCAAGACTGGAGCACGCCATGCACGACGGGCCGCTTAAAGAACGCATTACCGAACGACTATGGCAGGTCGTCGATGCCGATGCAAATATTTGCTCTGCAACGCTCACCGGGAGTTTCCTCAATTCAGAAACCTTGGATGGTCTCAGTGATATTGACTTTGTCGTTATCACCGAAGAGTTATCTCAATCGAGCTTCAATAGTCTTACCCGGCAGTTTTCTGAAGCAGTTGCCGATGTCGTAGCGTCCGAGGGGATGACGTTCTTACTCAATCCAACGCTCGGCCCTCTCAAGTTCAATGAACCGAATTTAGTGGTTTTGCACTTGATGTTGTACTCGCGAGAGGCGCACAAGATGCATGTCATTCAAAGTCCTTTTACCTGTCTGGATTGGCAGAGGTCTGAATGCTATCGCAAGGATTCGATGGAATCGGTTTATCCAACTTTCGGATTACAACCACATCACTTTCACTCCGCGCGGCGGAGTATTTCCGACTACTTGCGAGACTATAGGACTCGCGTCGTTTCTTTTCGCGAACTTGCGTGCACCGAAGTTGGCTACAGCGAAGTTAGGCGTGAAAAGCCGATGGACGACCGCGATCGGCATGAATTTGCATATCACGTGATCCGTTTCTTAATGCTGAATCTCTTGAAACTCATCCGTCGTGAATCGAAATGCCACCAAGATCTCACTGTACTTGCCCGCGATTATGCCACAGCGTTTCCGATCGGTGCCGAATCCGCAACGCAGCTACTCTTCCAACTCGCCGACAAGAAACGGCGGCTGGACTACGCCGCGAGTATTGAGGGGCTTGATAAGCGTCTCGAGGCATTTGTCGCCGATTTCGAATCACAGTTTAGAATTACGTTTCACAAAAATGCAAAACGGCACATGTTTCTTCGGCATGCTCGGACACCGATGAATGTCGGAGATTTACGTTTTGTTGGCAGAACCGACATTGGCATTTGTGACACCGGTAGTCCTGGCGACGAGAATCGGCGGTCGTTTGAGCGAGTCGCCGAGATCCTCAATGACAGCCAACTGTCTCCAGGGAGACTGTTTACCTCTCCACTCAATCGATGTCGTCAAACCTTAACGCATATTGCAAATCGATGCGACTTGATAGAACAACCAGTGGTTGCCAGTAATCATCTTGTTGAAATTGATTACGGAACTTGCGAAGGACTCACGATTTCGCAAGCACGCGAAAAACACCCAGACTTGTTCGGGCTTTGGGCTCAAGGCGAAGACCCGAGATTCCCCGACGGAGAATGTGGCAAAGACGTCAGACGACGCCTAAGTAGCTTTTTGCAAGAGTCGATTGAGGGAAGCCGAGAAGATTCAGTTGTTTGCACCCACAATGTGGTTTTACGAACGCTCGTTGGCGATTTGCTGGGTGTACCTGAACAACTTCAATATTTGATCAAAATACCCCACGTCATGCCGCTGGAGGTCATATCGACCGAGCGTTTCGGTCTTTTTCTGGATCTGAGTGCAGAGGTGCAAGAACAGCTTTTTGCAAGCTTTGAACACAGCAGCGTTTCCAAGGACAGCGTAAGTCTTCGCGGTCGAGCAGCCTGATTTGACGTTCTCGAACCAAGAAATCGATGCAAGTTGTTGGTAGTACCGCCGAAACTCGGTACTGCGAACAAAACTAGCGCCGTGTAGCTAGCAATCGCAACAGTTCTTTTGCGTAGGAACAAATGATGCAAATAGTGATCCCGATGGCTGGCCTTGGAACGCGATTTCGTGATGCAGGTTACGATCTGCCCAAGCCATTAATCGATGTTGATGGCCTTCCGATGATCGTGCGAGTTGTGAACGACCTTCCAAAAGCCGACCGCATTGTATTTGTCGTTAACTCGGCCCATGTGCAAGAGTTTGATATTGGAAACCTGCTGTTGCAACATTTCGCGGACTGCGACATTGTGGTCACCGATGGCTTGACCGAAGGTCAAGCGTGTAGCGTTCAATTGGCCCGGGAGCACTTAGATCTCGAGCAAGACGTTCTGGTTGCCGCTTGTGACAATACGCATTTGTATGACCTCTCTGCTTTTCATCGATTGACCAAATCTGGTGGCCCCGATGCACTGGTTTGGACTTATAGAAATGAGCCTCGCGTTTACGCACACCCCAATTGGTACGGATGGGTCGCTGTGGCCGGTGATGGTGAGATCACAGAGATATCAGTGAAGCAGCCAGTCTCCTCCAATTTGTTAGCCGACCATGTCGTCTCTGGTACTTTTTGGTTCCGGACTGCAGCATGTATGGTTGCCAACATTGATCGACTAGTTGCGGATGAAATACGGGTCAAGAACGAATTCTATTTGGATTCGGTGCCCAACTTACTGCTCGAACAAGGCATGGATGTCAGGGTCTTTGAAGTAGAAAAATACATCGGCTGGGGCACACCGGCAGATCTTGACGACTATCGACTTTGGAGCAGGTATGTCAAACAAACCCTGGTACAGCAACCGGCTTTGACTGGTTGAATTTTCCATGAGCTTTACAGAAATAGTCCGCTCCACGAATCAAATCCAGCGATTTATCGTGGTTGGAATACTGGCTGTTTTGACGGATTTGTCGACGTATTTCCTGTTGGGAAACGTTATGACGGCTGGTTGCGCGAAAGCAATCGCCTATCTAGCAGGTATGGTCGTTGGATTTCTTGGTAACAAGTACTGGACCTTCCAATCCCGGAGAGCCTCGATCCGTGAACCAATTACCTACATTGCTTTGTATGCGGCAACACTTGGTTGCAATGTGATTGCCAACGCCGTAATGCTGTCCGCTTTGTCTGGTGCAAATGAAACAGCCGCGAAATTGATCGCTTTCGTTGTGGCGACAGGAATTTCCACCGTCTTGAATTTTCTCGGAATGCGTTTTGTCACCTTCCGCCGTTCCGCATTGAAGACAATTTCGACGACTTAGGGCGGCTCATTCAGTGCAGCCGCATGTGCCGTGAAACGAAAATAAAGGCCCTCTACAAACAATTGAAAGCGGAGAAGATGTACTACATCGCGCATCGGATTAACACCCTGGCCCAATTGAAGGCGCTTCCTGAGCAATATGGCCTCGAGGTCGACCTACGTGATTATGGCGACCGCATTGTGCTGCAGCATGACCCCTATGTCGAAGCGGGTGCAGAGGATTTCGAATCACTGCTCGATTGTTACCACCATGGGACGCTGATCCTTAATATCAAAAGCGAGCGAATCGAACCCAAGGTTCAAGAAATGCTGGCAAGTCGAGGAATCGAAGACTACTTTTTCTTGGATTCGTCATTTCCGATGATTCGGAACCTATCCGCGTTGGGCGAGCATCGATTCGCAGTTCGTTTTTCAGAGTATGAACCAATCGAGTATGCTTTGTCTTTAGCGGGTGCAGTGAATTGGGTGTGGGTCGACTGCTTTAATCGCCTACCTCTGGATGCTCAATCGCATGCTCAGCTTCGTCAGCACTTCAAGATCTGTATTGTTTCTCCCGAACTACAGGGACATAGCCTCGATAGCATTCCAGCTTTTGCATCGCAGATTTCAGGACTTGAGATCGATGCAGTTTGCACAAAACGTCCCGATCTTTGGCAGCAGGCAATTCGGCCGAAGCGGGCTGCTGCCTGAGACGCGTTGTTCGTCCTGCGTACCAGGCACATTTATCTAGTCAGTGGATACGTATCGACAAGAACTGGATGGTCGTCATCGAGCCTGTACAGGTCAATCCCTTGAAAACGGTAGCTTCCCTCTGGTGAGAGCTTACGGAGTTCAGACCAGGCGGTCGCCCACGCAGATGGATTGATCGAGGCGATGGTTAGGTGCGGAATCCAGTCGTCATCGATAAAAGGAAAGCCCCTGTCCAAGACCGCGCGTCGACGGTCTTCCGAAAGACTTTCGAAATGCGATTTGTATCTGGCAGTACTTGCAGCCTGATTGCGTCTCGGCGCGAAGTGCCCGATTAAATTCGACTGTACGCCGCTTAAGGAAGCTCTGGAGCTGGGCGAAATCTCGCAAACCAGAGTTCTTGCACCTGTAAGCACATCGCCCTCGAAAGAATGCCATCCTTGAACGTCGAATTCAATACTGTCGAGATTGCTAGCAAATACTTGGCAGTTTTCCTTGACATCCGTTTCGCAGTCGAAAGCAGAAACGTATAGCGTTAAATGGGGTGGATGACTCAAGTAGGTCTGGTCTCCGACCAACTCCCTTGTTTTGCTCTTGGAATGCATGATGAAGTTGCTTAAATTCGCGTCTGGCTTCAATGCAAAGACAAAATACTCAGGTGCTACGTTCATCGAAAAGATTTTTCGTTTTTGTTAGAAGAACTTAACGTAGGAATCTGAATCGCGGAGTTTCGACGAATGGATTTGTCAGTAGTCGTACCATGTTTCAATGAAGCGGACAATCTGGA
>DNPC01000052.1 GCA_003501565.1 Planctomycetaceae bacterium
TCCCCTTGATGCGAACCGCATCCAGCACATCAGCCGAGCCGGCTGCATTACTCAGATAAACAACGGCGGCATCCAGCGATCCGGTCCTGAGCTGATTGACCAGCATGTCACCGGTGGGCGTCTGGACAGTGACATTGGACATTAACTCAGTCTGCATCCCAGTTTCGCGGAATACATTTTGAGTTATCCAACCCATGGCACATTGCTTTTCGTGACCAATTCCGACCCGCAATCCTTCCTTCGTTAGGTCACTCAAGGAAGCTATCTTTTTCGGGTTGCCTTTTGCGACCAGGATAACGAGTTCGTTCTGGGAGACATCAATCGGCTCGGGGAAAATGTCCTCAACTTGTTCCATGAATTCAACGTCGCAGGCAAAGTAGGCATCGGGCTGCAATCCGCCCTTCATCTGCGCCACCAGGATACCGCAGCCGTTGTAGACGCGAGATACTTCCACTCCCTCGCGATCTTCGAACTGGACGATCGTTTCTTCAATTGCCGGACGCAACATCGAACCGGCAAAGATCGATAGCTCGGGTTTATCGGCCCAAACATCACCCTGGGCGACCTCAAAGCCGTGTTCTGAATAGGTTTGTAGCCCCTGATCCCGGGCCGTCACGAATCTTGCAAAATGAAGTGCCGCTGCCGGAGATTGACTTGACGAAAGAACACCTAGCGACACCTGTGAGGTCGCCTCACTGAGTGCCTTCAGCGGCACAAACTCCAGATCATCGAAAGGGTGGAGAACGACGTCGTATACGATACCTGCATCCGCGGAGCCTACTTGAACGTCGGCCGCGACTTCAGTGACCGTGCCACGAAATGCCGTCGTGACTTTCTCCAATGTCTCCCATTCACCTTCTCTTTCGAGGAGCTGTCGGGTTAGCTTCGCCACCGCAGCTGCCTCTGGGTTGGCCTGAACGAAACGTACGTCACCGGCAACCAAGTCATCAAGACTCGAAAGCCCCTTGGGATTCCCTTTCTTGACGGCAAGCCCAGCCCGCATCTTGGCGATCTGCAGCACCTCTTCTACAAGCCCTTTGGTTCTTGCCGTTTCAAGGAAGCTATCGTCGGCTGGAAGATAAAGGTCACCTTTGCCGGTGAGCTCCAAACGGGCCAGCAGAGTTTGTGAGGGACCGTATTCAACATCGATCCGAACGCCCGTCAGCTCCTCGTAAGCTTCGCAGATCGGGTCAAGTACCGCTTGGTTGCTCGCCGCGCAGTAGACATGCAGCTGGCTTTCTCCCGCTTCGCTTTCTTCAGCTGAACTAGTCGGGTTCCGCTTCCCTAACTCGCTGCTGTCGCCGGACATGGCCCACACGAGTCCACCAATTACGGCAAGTGATCCCACGATCACAACTAGCGTCTTTACCATCTGACTTACCCCCACCATCAATTGCGCGTCGGAACTCGTTTTTATGCCGACTCAGGTCCGCCTGCCATCGTAGTGGCTGGATCAGGTGTCGACAATCGTTGCTGAGCACAAGCCCACGATCGGCTTCGTTCCACGAACCAATCTTCCGAGTTACGCGGTGCTATTCACTGGTCATTCAATGTTCTTTAAATGTCCGTGAAGTCTCTATGAACGACGCTCAATTCGTCGCCAGAACCGTTATGTTGTGTAAGTGTTCGGGCTCGTGATTCGATTCCTGGGTCCACTCAGTAAGCCCGCTATCTCTGTGCAGATCAAGGCACCTAAATGCGTTCATTCTCCATTTCTGTGGCTTTACTTCTTTCACTGGCTGCCACTGCAGTGGCGTGTCAGGTTCCAGTTTTCCGTTACGCGTTTGAACAATGGAATCCGGAACAGTATCGTGTCCTGATTCTGGCCGGCGAGCAGCGTTCAGAATTTCAGGCGATGGCCAAGGAGCTCGGCTCCAGCGAGAAAGGAAAAAACTCCGCACTCAATGTGCAAGTCGACGTAATGTCTCCAGACTCCAATCCGATAGCAGCCCGATTGTGGAAGGAGCACAACGTCAACGGCAAGCCCATCGCAGTCACGCTCTACCCCGAACGAGCGCGTGGCATTGGTGGCTCGGTAGCCCATGTTACCACCGCCTCTCGTGACAACTTGCAGGCGATCTTCGATTCACCGGTGCGGCGAGAGATAGCGAAACGACTTGGACAAGGCGAATCAGCTGTGTGGGTACTCCTCGAGTGCGGTAACGAGAAAAAGGACGCTGCTGCTCGTGAAAACCTTGAGAAGCAGCTTGCCGAAGATGCGAAGTGGCTCGAGCTTCCAACGCCAGAAGAAATGGAAGTCAAACCCGAGGTGCTCGAGGCGGTGAAAGTCAAGCTGCGCGTTGGTTTTTCATTGATACGACTGCGTGCCGACGACCCGGAAGAGCAGTTCTTAGTCGACATGTTACTCAGTAGCGAATCGGACCTCAGAGATTTTGACGAACCCATCGCATTCCCTGTATTCGGAAGAGGGCTCGTGCTGTACGCGCTGGTTGGTAAGGGCATCGCGCCCGACACGATCCGCGGGGCTTCAAAGTTCATTTGTGGCCCCTGTTCGTGCCAAGTCAAAGAGCAAAACCCCGGCTTTGATATGCTGCTCAAAAACGAGTGGGAGCAGGCCATTGGGGAAGTCAAGATTAGTTCACCGCTGCCGACCGTTGATGCGACCCCTGAGCTGATTCCCATCCCGAGCGGCAGATCAAAACGCAAGTGATGTGATTTATGAGTTCTTCGAAATACCATTTCTAGTCGACATTCATTTGATAGTCGCCGAGACCGGCGAAGAGGATACTATGATTTGTTGCCCAAATCGGCCCCAGCCAAAACGTTCCAATTTGGTTCTTGGGATAACCCTATCCGCGCTCGTACTGCAGAGTGTTTTTTGCACAAGAGCCTCCGCCGGTGATGATTGGCCGATGTGGCGATACGACGCACGGCGCTCTGCCGTGTCGCCCAACTCTGTTCCCGAAAAGCTTGACCTGGTATGGAAACGCGTCTTCAGCCCGCGAAAACAGGCATGGGATGATCCTCTCAATTTGGATCTCATGACTTACGATCGATCCTTCGAGCCGATCGTTAAAGACGGGCGAATGTTCCTGGGTTTCAGCGACAAAGATAAACTGTTAGCTCTGGATGCACATACCGGCCAGACTCTATGGACGTTCCACGCAGAAGGCCCGATTCGCATGGCTCCTGTTGCTGCAGACGGATCTGTATTCGTTTGTAGTGACGATGGCTATCTTTACTGCTTGGCGTCTGAAAGTGGAGACCTACGCTGGAAGTTCACTGCCGCACCCAACGCACAAAAAGCCTTGGGAAACCAGCGCGTCATTTCAGCCTGGCCAGCTCGTGGTGGTCCAGTAGTTAAAGATGGCACCGTCTATTTTGCCAACAGTATTTGGCCATTCATGGGCACATTCATCTGCGCACTAGACGTCGAAACCGGACAAGTGAAATGGGTCAACGACAGTACCGGCTCAATCTACATCAAACAACCACACTCTGCACCGGCATTTGCTGGCGTAGCTCCACAAGGAATGTTTGTTGCGACTGAAGACGATCTAATCGTGCCCGGTGGTCGCAGCGTTCCTGCGGTTTTTGATCGGCACTCCGGCGAAATGCGTTACTTCCACCTGAACGAAGGCGGAAAGGGAACTGGTGGTTCCTTCGTTGCCGTCAGCGATGACCAATTTTTCGTACACACACGTGAGCGGGGAACGCGAGCGTTTGACCTCCAAAGTGGTGACAAAACCGCCTTCATGCCGAACGAACCTGCTATCGCCGGCCAAGTGCTCTTCGCAGGTGAAACGACCGAAGCGGGAGTTGAGATCGTACGAGCCTACCAGGCGAAGACCGACCATAATCGTGCGCGCGAACCCCTCTGGCAACTCGAGGTCAACGCGGCAAGCGATCTAATCGTGGCTGGCAATCATTTAGTGGCGGCGGGAGGACGCACAATCTCAGTCGTAGCGTTGGACGGAGACGCTCAAACTGGTAATTTCACCGTTGGAAAACTCTTGAGTAGACTCGAGACTGAAAGCCCAGTTTCCAGACTGTTAGTTGCATCTGAACAGTTGTATGCGGTTACGCAGGCCGGTGAGATTTTGGCGTTTGGAGATAGGTCTTCGCAAGCCACGCCCAATCGCGCCGGTGGCGAATTGGCAACTACGGTGTCAGCTCGTCCGGCGAGTTACATTCCAAGTAGAGTGCGTGCTTCGGCGCAGCAACGGACCTACGAGTTGCTTGCACTCGGTGATTCCCAGGGATATGCGTACTGGTATGGTCCATGTGATCCGGAACTTGCTGCTGCGTGGGCGAAAGTAAGTCCTTTCGAACAGCTGGCGATCATCGATTCATCGTCGACGCGGGTCGCGACCCTGCGAACAAGGCTTGATGGCCTGAACGGCAAAGGCAGAGTGACGGCTCACGTATCCACACCACGCGATTTCTTAGCGCCGGAATATACCGGTCAAGTCGTGTTCGTCAGCGATCAGCTATCGTCTGAAATCTCCGCTAAGGACCTCCAGGCGATCTACAAGTCCGTTCGTCCTTACGGCGGTAAACTGGTACTGCTTGGCGATGAGCTTTCTTCAGATCGCCGGACTTGGCTTGAGCAGCTTAAGCTCGAGCAGGCGGAGCTTGAACAACACACAGCTGGGATCGTCATTACCCGTGTCGGTGCACTCCCGGGTTCTGCCGATTGGACGCATCAGTATGGTGACGTCGCTAACTCGATCAAGTCAGACGACAGTCGCGTCAAACTTCCACTAGGCATTCTTTGGTTCGGCGGCAGCAGTAACATGGACGTGCTGCCTCGCCACGGGCATGGTCCGCCACAACAGGTAGTCGGTGGTCGTCTTTTCATCGAAGGCATGAGCAGTCTCAGTGCGCGCGACGTTTACACCGGACGTGTACTCTGGACGCGAGATTTCGGCGACCTTGGTAACTTCGACGTCTACTACGACTCAACCTACGAAAATACGCCGCTAAATCCTCAGTACAACCAAGTTCACATTCCTGGAGCAAACGGTCGGGGTACCAACTATGTCGTGACTGAAGAACGAGTTTACTTGGTATTGGGCAACCGCTGTTTGATCCTCGACCCAGATACCGGCAGCGACCTGGGCGAAATTAGGCTGCCCGCCGAACCATCCGGTGAAACAGCTGAGTGGGGTTACATCGCAGTTTACGAAGATGTGCTCCTGGGCGGTCTTGGGTTTGCCATGTATCGCGATCAGCATTCGTTGCAGTTCGAATCAGACGCCAAATTGAAGTCTTCCCGCAAAGGCTTCGGTTCCAAGAGTCTAGATCGGGCTGCCAGTCGAGCACTGGTTGGATTCGATCGATTCAGCGGCGAACAACTTTGGCGCGTGGATGCAGTCCATAGTTTCTGGCATAACGGAATCGTCGCTGGCGGAGGAAAAGTCTACTGCCTAGACCGCAATCCAAAACTAATCGAAGACGCGTTGAAGAGACGTGGACGAGCACTCCCGGACACTTACCGTATCGCCGCTTTTGACGCCGCGACGGGCAAAACCAAATGGGAGGTCAACGAGGGGATCACCGGTTCATGGCTTGGATATTCGAAAGAACACGGATTATTGCTCCAAGCTGGAGCCCAAGCCAGCGATCGACTTTACGATGAAGTCGGGCAGGGGATGCGTGTCTATGACGCCAGCGATGGCTCGGTTCGTTGGGCGAAGGATGACCTTCGGTACTCCGGCCCCTGCGTGATTCACAATGAGCTGATCATCACGAATGCGAATTCATACTCCGAATCAGCCGGTGCCTTC
>DNPC01000053.1 GCA_003501565.1 Planctomycetaceae bacterium
CAATTTCGAATGGTTGAATCGTTTGTGCTGAATGAAACGAGCACCCGCGCGCTTGCAAGGATCGTTAAGGACTCTCAGCTCGCCACGCAAGATTTTGGTGCTAACCTATACATGGAAGTTCACCCATCCCCTAAGAAGAGTGTGAAGCCCCCACACTGGTTGGGATGGGTATTACTGACGACCGGCGGAGTAATTTGTTTGCACGCCATGGTACTACCGAGATCGAAAGGATGACGGCCAGTTGGTCGTTACTAAGGGGGAGGCTATGACGAAGTTTGCTGGATTATTCGAACCAAAGTCATGGCGATATCGCAAGTTGCATTGGGGCCGTTCTGCCATCCTCCGACGAGCTCTTTTTTTTGTTACTTTGCTTGCAACCGCTCTCATCGAACCCACCCACAGCGCGACGACCAATCCTTCGGAGGATTCCAATCGCGATTCGAAGGATATGCGTGTTGCATCGAAACCTCTGCTTCTACGCGAAGGCAGTGAGGTAGTTCGAGCGCTCGCAAAGTGCCGCGCCAGTGGCGACAAGCTAGTTCTTGAGTTTCGCGAAACCGGGCGGATGATGGCGGCGCTTGAGAATCTGGCCGCTCAGCGAGTGCTTAAGGCGGTCGTGGAAGACCCTAGCAACGTCGAGTGGATTGTGTCTGGTTCGGTGACTGAATTCAACGGACGCAACTACTTGTACTTGAAACAGGCCAAGCGTGGTATTGTAGATAGGAAGCGAAGTTCTACTCAGTAGAACGACTTTTGCAGCGCCTGGTGCTGCTGCCCCCGTCCGCAACTCAGCGGCGCATGATTGCTTTCGTCTTCCGTGGGCGTACCCAACGCAGAGCTGCGACTGGGGCTGTACTCGCCGCGTTCTCGCCTGCAAGTTGACTCTTGCCTTCGTTGCTGCTTGTCGATTCCTCTAGCGTTAGCCGCTCTTCGTCAACCGTCTGCTCACTGCCAGCAAAATAGTCAAAAGAGGCATCGCTGCGATCAGTACGCTCTCCCCCACGACTCAAGGACGAAAGCGAGTCCTGGGAATCCGTCAGATTTGGTCCCGCTTTTGCGATTGATGGATTCTGCGAAGAAGCGCGCTGGCCGATTTGTGCCAAACGTGTTGGAGATCCGTTTGTATTTGCTACCGCGTTTGATCTTTGCGGTGCCATCATAGGAGTGTTGGTGGCAGCAATGCGGGCCGCTAAGCCAGCGAACTCCTGCCGAACGGAATCGTCAACGTTACCGAGCCGCATAGCTAGTCCCTGCATGGCCGCAGGGCTACTGACGCAAAGCTGCGAGATTTGGCCAACGAATTTAGCCGTCTCCACAAAGTTGTGGTCCGCCGTCTGGCCGACGAAAGGCGCGAGCGTACGCGTTAGCAGGTCCGCACCGAAGTTGTCCAACTTCAAGAAGACGTCCATGGTACCAATTACGACCGGCGGTCCACTTTTCGTTGGTTGCTCCCGTGTGTGCAGAATGCAAACACAGCGACCTTTGACGCGTCGTGGTGTCATCGATCCGCTGTAATCGCCGGCACCATAGTAAACATGCATCTGCTTGTTGGAGAACACCAGGTCACATCGGCACTGGGTCCCAACGCCGTCGTCGGCAACGAAGGTCGTATTGCTAAGTCGATCCGCGGAGACCTTCGTGATGCCCATAAGATCCCAAATATTCACCAAGACTTCTGGTCGTCGGACCAAGAATTGGAGCATTTGTGGGTCGCAGGCAATCTCTTGGGATGGCATTCGACGGAAGAAGCTGGGGTTGCTGACAACATCACGCAATGCCTTTTGCGTTTGCCCGGAAAACCGGGCTAGCGGCAGACTGCGGGCAGCTTGCAAACGGACCTCGCGACTGGAAACTCCCTCCAGTGCCGGGTCCATGGCAGCACAGCTTGGCCACATTGCTTCGCTAGCAAGTATGCAGGCGAGCAAATACAACGAAGCACGAAGCATGTACACAGCCCGATACGAAAACCAGTTGACCGCCCCAATCGCCTGGCCACATCGCGTAGCACAAGCTTAGCTATTTGAATGGGTCGACTAGGCGCAATTGATTGCGCACCACTGCCGACCGGTGGTTGCTATGGACCCCCAACAGTATTCGGCAACCGCGCCGCACGAACCGTAATCCAAGTTGCAACTCACGACTAATCGCGTGCCTATAATCGCAACTGGGCGCTTTGGGTAATCTAGATTCAGATTTGCTGGCAGGCAGGCAACTGCGTTCGGTCCGAGCTTGTCGCCAAGAAGAGCTCAATACCAGCAAAGAAACGGCACTCAACAGACCAGACCGGCTGGCGGAATGCAACAATCCGCCTGAAGGCGAGTAGATGGCTAGGCTGCGTTGCCTTCGGACTCATCATCCGCATGTGATTGACGATCCGGCGATCGGTTGCCCGCATCGGCAAAGTCCGTCGGATCATTGGGCGTCAACTGGGGAGGCATCAACTGGCCCCAGCGCCGCAAACGGTAGGAACGAATCGCGAACAGCGAAATGTAGTATGAGAGCACGCCTGCCGTTAGACCCACGACCAGACATCCGGCGCACAGCGGCCAGATGACGTCGAGAATACTGTTCCAATAGAACTGCGCTTTCTCTAACCATGTTACCGATGCAGCGCCTTGAGCTTCCTGCCACGCTGCTTCAACGCGAGCCCAATCGTCGCTGGCCGCTGCGGTACCCAGCAGTTTGCAACCGAGCAAGTAGCAAGGGTAGTAGATCGGAATGATTGTGACCGGATTGGAAATCCACACCAGCGGCACACCCACCAGCTTATTGGCTCGCAAAAGCCAGGCGATAAACACGCTCAACACCATCTGCAAACCGATAGCGGGCATGAATGTCACAAACATGCCGACCGCAATTCCCAGCGCCAACCGATGTGGCGGATCGTCTGCGTGCAGGATCTTATAGACGCAAAAATCCTTCGCGCGCCGAAAGTATGATTTCAGTGTGTCACGGAGATACTTCACTGCGATCAGTTCTTAGCGAAGGGGGCTCGTTTGGCAGTCGGTCGCGAAACCTGGGCCACTTATCGAGTTAGTCTCAAATTACAGGCGGGGCGTCTTTGGGCTTTTGCCGGATGTGAGGGGTAATCTATGTCGACCGCGTGAGTGACGTACGGTTGACGCTCGAGCGTTTGGTGGATTCGCCAGTTTATTGGGCCGCCCCAAATAATCTACCCATTCTGCTTGGTTCCACAGGTTTTGTACGCCAATCTGTCTGCGCAACGCGATAGATCATTCCACCATTTCCGGCCTTGCTAGCGTAGCGG
>DNPC01000812.1 GCA_003501565.1 Planctomycetaceae bacterium
AAGCACTGGGAAGACTGTGGATACTGCGGTTTGTGTAGATGCTTGCCCACGAGAGTCCTCACAATCAATTCACAGATTTACTCTGCCTGCCACTATCGCTAGAGCCGCACAACGCAACTCGAATACTTACTTCTTGGCGGTTGCCCACTCGATACCGCGAACGACCAAGTCGAGGTAACGGGGATCGCCGACAGTCTTGTTGTTGTGTCCAAGAGTCGTACTGAAGACTCGCGTTTCTTTCGGGCCATACAAATTGGTCCAAACCACAACGGCCTGAGCCTCCTTGGCCTTCGCGTCAGGATTGAGTTTAAGCTCTCGTGCTCTAGGTTTCTGCACTTGTTTGCCGGTCGCCAGCGGCGTCGTTTTTCCGTAAATTCGGATGTTGTTGTAGAGTTCCTCGTCCCCGGTCGTCCAGTTCTCAAACCCTTTCATCAAAGGGTGCTTTTCGAACGAGATATCGATAGGAGCTTGAGGTCCATGGGCGGTCGACTGAACACCAATGAACTCGTACCACGCAAAATTCTCTGCACCGGGTGATACGGGCTGTCGGAAATCGCCCCAGCGGTAGCTGTGCATCGCGCAGTGTAAGTTCACCGCCGGTACACCTGCTTGGTGTGCCTTCAAAATGCGGTCAATATATGGCCGATCGACGACTCGCGCCGAACACTCATCGTGAAGAATACAATCGTATCCTTCGGCCCAGTTGTCGCTTTCATAAATCTTGAATGTCGTCTCTGCAGTCTTACTACTGCTGTATTCGACAATCACCTCACATTTCAGTCGCTCTTCGATTCCCTCTTTCAGCTGTTTCGTTTGCGTCGCATAGTCGTGGCAACAACCACCCGCAACCAACAGAATCTTCAGCTTTTTGTCATTCTCGACTTTAGCTGCATCGCTCGCTTGGACCGTATTCCGCGCCAGCAAACTTAGAAGAGTCAGAACCGAAGCGAGAATCGTTCGACGTAACATACTGTTTCCTTAATTGCGTTGTACCCAAGCTGATTAACGCGGAGTATACCAAATACACCTGCGGGGCATTGCACATCGCGGGCTTAAAGCTCCTGCCAGTTTTTCTTCGAAACGCCCGCGTACTCGGACTGGTGTTGTGGTTGTGCCCGTGGCGTTAAAATGCGCTGCATGGCAGACAACCCGCTCAACCGTAGTTCAACGACCGTCGTTATCACAGTAACTGGCTTGCGTTCAGACCTAATTGGCGCCTTCGGTGCGTTCAACGCCCGAACGCCGAATATCGATGACCTGGCTGGCCGATCCATCGTTCTAGATCGTCTTTTCGCAGACTCCGCCGACACCAGCGAACAACTGCGTAGCATTTGGACAGGGTCCCATGCACTGAAACGTTCCGTGCAGTCCACCGGTTCCACAGTTACGCTGTTCAATCAAATTCATGATGTCTCTGCTCAGGCCACATTCTTGTCCGACTCGCTCGAGGCGGCCGAACTAGCGGAGCGGGCAGGGTGCTCCGACGCTAGTTACTGCGGTACGCCCGAAGTGGAGCGAACTCCTGTCAGCGAGCCAATCCGCTGCTCGATCACAGCGCCATTGCTGCATGGTGCGGACTTGCTTGTGGGTTCCCATCCTGTGCCGGATCTCCTGTGGATACACTGCGACGGTCTGAGGCGTCCATGGGACGCGCCGCTTGACTTGCGATCAGCCTTCTGTGATCCGGAAGATCCTGATCCCCCCGCTGAAGTCTGTTATCCAGATATTCAGGTCGACACGGATACTGATCCGGATTTGTTGATCGGTTGGAGCCAAGTGGCAGCAGCGCAAATTGCCGCGTTTGACGAAGCGGCTGGAATTCTCCTGGATGCAATCAGGCGTTACAGCTCGGCAAGCGGTCAACAATGCAACATCTTGTTATTGGGTCTAGGAGGTATTCCGCTCGGCGAACACGGAAAAATTGGTGGTGACAGCTGGGGGTTGCACGAAACCACGCTAGCCTGTCCCGCAATCGTCAGTCTCCCCAGCCGCGAGCTGCCGGTTGGAATTCGCCAGCACGATATCCTGCAGCTTCCGGACGTGGGCGCAACCCTTCGAAGGCTGTTCGAGATTACGGCCGCGTGCGAGTGGGGAATGGACTGTCTAGTGGAAGCGACCACACCAACGCTGTTCGCGCCCCCGGCCCCCCTGGACCGCGCAATCGTGCAAGAAACACGACATACCTCACCAGCGTCGTCCGTCCAGTCGACTTGGTTTCGAACTCCGGCCTGGAGTCTACATACGGAGCTTGAACTCGATGAGCAAAGCGGAGCAGGGCATGCACCTTCTGACGTTACAGCGTTTGTTATGCCCGACGATCGTTGGGAACGCTCCGATGTCGCCAGACGTTCGATTGGGGTAGTTGCTCAGTTAGCAGACCAACAACAACTACTCTTGAAAGCAATCAATACAGGCTCACGAGACCAGCTTACCATACTTGACGAAACCCTCACCAACTTGATGCGTTAGCTCATGACCGCCCCCGTCCTGTCCTCGTCGATGCTCCAGCGCTAAACTGTTGGCTGTGGTACTCGACCAGAACCAACATACGAACAAACAAGCACGAAAGATCTCCCGTTGAATATTGACCAAGTTCCAGCAATAAAGCCTCGCCGAAAGATCCTCGGCATGTCCGCCATCTTGCTGCCGCTGCTGCATGAGGGAACACAAGTTGATTGGCCAAGCTTCGAGGCGCACGTCACTCGAACGCTTGACGCTGGCTTGATTCCTGCGGTTAACATGGACACCGGCTACGCCAACTTGATTGATGAAGAAACCCGGGTTGAAGTCTTGCAACGCACACAGACTCTGTGCGGCGGCCGTGAATACGTCGCTGGTGCATACGTGGGCGACATGCCAGGCGATGCGTTTAACCACGACGGCTACGCAAGCCAGATCGAAAAGATCAAGCAACACTCCGGGACACCGGTGTTTTTTCAGTCGTATGGACTGGTTGGCCAGACCGATGACGCCCTTATCGAAGCCTATGGACGCCTGGGCGAATTAGCTGAACGCTTCGTTGCATTTGAGCTAGGCGACGTTTTCGCACCGTTTGGCAAGATCTACTCACTGGACGTTTACCGACAGCTTCTTGGTATTCCGCAATGCATGGGTGCCAAACACAGTTCGTTAAGACGCGACCTTGAATGGCAACGGCTAGAACTGCGTGATCAACTTCGGCCAGATTTCCATGTGCTAACTGGGAACGATCTGGCAATTGACATGGTGATCTATGGAAGCGACTATTTGCTGGGCCTGTCTACTATGGCGCCCGACTTGTTCGGCAAGCGTGACCAAATGTGGCTCGCTGGCGACCCGTTGTTCTATCAGCTCAATGATGTTCTTCAGTACATGGGATTCTTCGCATTCCGCGCTCCGGTGCCAGCATACAAGCATACTGCCGCGCAATTCTTGGCAGCCCGCGGCTGGTTAACCAGCTCTCGTACCTATCCCGGCAGTCCCGAGCGACCGAATACGGATCAAGCAATCCTTGAGACGCTCTTGGAGCAGCTCGAGCAGTTTGCGTAAATCCTCCCGGGAATCTGACCTGGAAAATGGTTCGGGACCGGTCAGCGTTACCATCTGAAACGAACTCGTTGTCGCTCCCCCATCCCGCCGGCGGCCGCCCTTCGATCGCTTGGCGTGGCTCTCGCGCTCGCCCCAGGCGATCTTCTGCGGCCCTGCAGATGCGAATCTTCTCCTTAGAAACCCCAGAAAAGACAATTCACTGCGGGTTTTGGCATGGTGGTCGTGGCTGCTTGACTGCTAATGTGACCCTCAGAAAGATCCGCTAGCGGTCCATTGAGTGGGCATAGGCTGTGAAGTTGTGACGGTCGTGCGGCTCATGCAGCTCCAGGCGGCTGAAACACTTACGTCGTCAACGCGACCCAAACAAGACAAACTAGCCAAACGGAGGCGGGCGGCACGATAAGAGTCGAAAGCCCTGTTTGTTAGTCCGCAAACGCTGAAGCTATCAATGCTTGCCCGAGTGGGCGCTCACGCCATTGAGCCACTTGTGGCCCACTCAACACCCTGGGCACAGCTTTATTTGTCGCTAAAGCCGGAATCAATCCCAATCGTTCAAGGAAGGACGAATCGATGAGAGCAGTCGACCGTCGCAAGTTTCTATCCCTCTCGGCCATCATTGGCACTTCCGCGATTTCGACAGCGGCAATTGCTCAAGAGGGGCCG
>DNPC01000568.1 GCA_003501565.1 Planctomycetaceae bacterium
TCACCCGACGAACCGGTGACCTCAGTGGACTCCGATGCCTCTACCCAACGCTCCCAACCGACTCGCATAAAACTACTTTGATCCAACAATCCGGATTGTTTGAGATCGTCGGGTGGGAAGAAGAGCACCTGTCCGCCATCAGCCACATACTTTTCAACCGCTGGCGCCACGGTTCGATCCGGCAGAGGGCTTTGCCAAATCAACAATGCCGTATCCGTTAACGCAAGCGTATCGACCTGTTCGGCTGGCAGAATTTCGATGGCTGGATTTTCGTTTCCATCCCCAGTGACACTTGCAGCGATTTCAATGGGTTGCGTCGCAGCTGGCGCATCGGTCACAACCACGACGCGTCGCAGCGCAGGCTCCGCGAAAACGAAGTACGACTTATTGTCGGCAGCATTGCCATCGGCCGCGATGGAAACGTAGCCCCACCCACTGGTCGCTGACGCGGCTAAGGGCAAGCGGTGGTTGCGAACGTCAATGCGATTGCCTGTCATTTCGACCGGCAGACTACTCGTGTTTCCACCTAAATTGATTTCCACCGCCAGATCCTGCGGCGGCTGCGACGAGTCTGCTGCGGGGCGCGTGATTTGAAACGAGAGTAGCAACTCGTTGGCGGTTTGACCTTCATCTTCATAGCTGGCGCGGCGAGCAGACGTTACGTTGACCGCCAGGTTGTTCTCGTCCGGCTCAGGATAAGCGACTAGATTGACGTTAACCGACAGGGGTAATCCCGCCAAAGCATCACGACTAAGCGGCCAAAGACTACTATCCGTCTCCCAGTCGTTCTGGCGAAGGTCCGAGCCAATCCAAATCTCGGTCGGCCCTGGCTGGTTATTCCGCAGATAGTCCACCGCGCCTTCAAACTGCTTCGGAAGTTGACTCGTCGCACTACTTGGATTTGCCAGCGGTGAATCAAACAGCGCACTTGCGGACTCAAATTCGACGGCATTCCCATTGGCGGCGATTAAAACGCACCGTGCTGCACCGAGTTTGTTCAAGGCATCTTCGAGCTGTTGTTTTGCCGTCTCCAACTTTGATAGCCCGGCGGAGCCAACTTGCTGCATGCTGGGCGAAGTATCGAGGATGACAATCGCGGTATCGATCTTCCCGCCGCCGGTCAAACCGAACAACCCGCTGCTAAGCGGGCGGGCCACCGCAAAGATCAACCCGGCGATGGCTAGCGTTCGCATCGCTAGAATCAGCCACTGGCGAATCCTTGCGAACCCACGATTCATACGATTCGCAGCCAGCAAAAACATCATGGCGCCCCATGGACGCGATTGGTACCGCCACTGGTTAATCAAATGAATGATGATTGGCAGCGCAATCAAGGGCAGCGCCGCCAGCATCAGTGGTTGTAGAAAACTCACGAGCGTCGGCCTCCCAGCGCGCGGTGCACCAGAAAGTTCCGCAATGCTTCATCGTACGGCGTGTCAATCCGGGTTCGGTGGTAGTCGACGCCGGTTTCATTCACAACCGTCTGCAGGTCTTCCAAGTAGTTCTCGAGGGCGTCGTGATACCGGTCGGCGATTTCAACCGGATCAATAAACAGAGGCGAACCGCCTTCGAGATCTAAGAATCGTGTGGGCCGTTGAAAGTTGAACGATAGTTCTTCCGGATCCAAGAGATGAAAGGCGGCCACATCGTGTTTTCGAAAACGCAAGTGTTCAAAACAGTCTCGCAGCGCAACTGGCGGCACGAAAAAGTCGCTCAAGATGACAATCAGTGCACGTTGCCGCACAGTCTCCGCCAGTTCGTGCAGCACTGCATCCAGCCCGGTGCCACCGTCGTGCTGAACTTTCTCGAGTGTATCGAATAAGACTCTCAAGTGGGCTGGATTGCGTTTGGGAGGTATCTGCCTAACCACACCGTCCGCTACTGCAGACAGACCTACCGCGTCTCCTTGACCGATCGCCATGTAGCTAAGTGTCGCAGTAATTCGCTGGGCATACTCGAGCTTCGTCATCCCCACGGAACCGAAACCCATTGAACCACTACTGTCGAGCACGACGACCATCCGGAGATTCGTGTCGGCCTCAAATTCCTTGATGTAGAAACGGTCCGTCCTACCGTACGCTCGCCAATCCAGCCTCCGCAGATCATCACCAGGCACATATTTTCGGTACTCAGCAAACTCAACACTGGAGCCCCGGTGCGGACTTGTGTGTCGCCCCGAAACATTGCCCAGCACGGGACCACGCGCCAGCAACGGAACGGCGGCCAGCCGCGCGACAACCGCGGGATCCAGGAATTGTCGCTGGTTCTGATCGTTGAACATCCGTTGCGACCCAAACGCTTGGGTAGTGTTGGAGATATGAAGCGGCTAGAGATACGAAAGAAATCAGACTGCGCTATGAAGCTGGCATTTCGTCAACGAGTCGCGTGATGATTGCGCCGGCCGAAATTCGCTCGGCCTGGGCCGCAAACGTCGTAATGATACGGTGGGTAAGCACCGCAGGAGCAACGGCTTGTACATCCTCGGTGCGCACCATGTAGCTGCCGTACAACGCAGCCCGCGCTTTGGCACCCAGGATCAGATTCTGGACGGCCCGTGGGCCACCGCCCCAGGATACGAGCGGTTTGAGCCAATCCGGGCTCGTTTCGCCGGCTGGCCGAGTCTTTCTAACCAGGCGAGCGCAGTAGGTGTAGATATGTTCCGGAACAGGAACGCGCCGGACAAGGCTCTGGTGCTGGATAATCTCTTCAGCCGTCATTAGGTGCGCGAGGTCGACGACAGAATCACCCGTCGTCGACTTTGCGATCTCGATCTCCTCTTCCTCATTTGGATAATCCAGCTCGATCAACGACATGAATCTATCCAGCTGAGCTTCCGGCAACGGGTAAGTGCCTTCTTGCTCAACCGGATTCTGTGTCGCTAAAACCATGAATGGCGGTGGCAATTCAAACGTCTTCCCAAGAACAGTGACCCGCTGTTCTTGCATCGCTTCCAAGAGAGCGGCTTGCGTTTTAGGCGGCGCGCGGTTGATCTCATCGGCCAAGATGATGTTTGCAAAAATCGGCCCTTTGACAAACTGAAATTCACGGCGTCCGCCATCGGTATCCTGCAGGATGTCCGTTCCCGTGATATCCATCGGCATCAGGTCTGGCGTGAACTGAATTCGGTTGAAGTCAAGCGACATCGTCTCCGCCAGTTTGCTCACCAGCAGCGTTTTGGCTAAACCAGGGACACCCATCAGCAACGCGTGCTTGCGGGCAAACAGACAGATCGCCAGCTGTTCGATGGTGGAATGCTGACCAACAATCACTCGTCCCAACTCCCCGCGCAGTCGCTCATAGGCGTCGCGAAGTCGATCGATGGCTTCTACATCATCACCGCTAAGCTGCTGTGGCGCGGCCGCGTCTGTACTCATGCTGTCTTCCTGGGAGGCGTGGCAAAGTTCGTATTATAGACAGTATGGTTGCCACCGGGCTTCAATCCATTCAATCTTCGCTCAACGACAGCAATTCTTCAGGGCGGACCGCCGCATAGTCAACCGTTGAACTAACGGATGCCTGACGATTCGCAAACGCTGGTTTCTTTCGCGAACCCGCCGTTCTCGCGTCACACTGCCGCATCAAAAACACGATAGTAGACTTATTACCTAGACAGCCTATGCTTTATAGGTAGTTCGCCTAGGTATGATACTCAACAACATTAACCGTGCGGCCAAAGACTCGCGAAGATGATCGACCCAAAACTGTTTTCCGGAACACTGGACATGCTCCTGTTAAGGTTGCTTAGCCAGCAGCCGAGCTATGGCTACGAAATCGCCCAGCGCCTAAAGCGTGAGTCGTCGGAGTACTTCGAATTGAAGGAAGGCAGCTTGTACCCTGCGCTGCATCGGTTAGAGCACAAGGGATTGCTGCAATCTTATTGGGAGGTGGCCGACGGACGCAGGCGGAAGTACTACAAAGTCACGGCGGCCGGACGAAAGAGCTATGAAACTCGCCATACGCAATGGCACGATTTTGTTGCAGGAGTGGCTGGCATTCTCGGAGGTGGCCATGGCTGAGCAGAATCCAAAATCCAGCCTAGCGGAAAACATGCGTTCAATCCGTAGGGACTTTCATGACGAGCTCGAAGATCACCTCGCCTGTTTACGGGAAGAGCACCCCGACTCGGCGTCGAAGGACACTTGTGCGCAGGATGTAGCCAGCCGATTCGGCGATTCCAAGCAAATAGAACTTTTCCTTTGGTTTTACTTTCTCAGGAGTTTACTGATGAGCAACATCGGAAAAATCGCCTTGGCAACTGCCGCCGGTTGTTTGTCAGCCCTGGTGGCCTGGACCGCTTGGGATACATCCATCCAAAACCGCCGCCTGGTCTCTGTCTTGAGTGAGCGTCTAGATGATCTAACGGTTCAAAAGAGAGCGGACACATCCGGTGCACAAGCGTTGCAAGCTGGAGTTTCTTTCGATTCACTCGTCAAGGCAGAGCATGTAGTTGCTTCGGCGTTACGGGATCTTGATGAACGGCTCACGAAACTCGCAGATCAAGCAAGTGCATTCAAAGAATCTAATCCGGAGCTGGTATACCGGAACGACAAACTTCACGACCCCTACGCTGAATCCTATGCAGCGTTGAGCGACCAAATCTTAAAACTGCAGAATCGCAAAACTGAAATCGATGCCGTTGCCAAACACATCAAAGAATCACAAAGCTCTGGACGGTCAACCAGTAGCCTACTACTCGCACTGCGGCTCAGCGTAGACGGACTGGAACCTGAGAACATCGACGGCGACTCATTAGAACTGAAATTGAAGGAAGTGGTCGCCGCAATTGAGGAGGAATCAAAACTAATCGACTCACAGATCGCAAGCTTCCGTAGCAAGGCATCTGGCGAATTGCTTGCATCGCGAGAATTGCAGTCCATGGGGTTCCAATACGAACAGCTGTTAATCCAGCGTCGGGCTATACCCGAACTAATGGCTGCCTATACCGAAAAGCTGCAGGATATCGACCTTATTCGCCGCGAGACGGTACAGCGAAATGATCAGTAGCAACAAGAGGCGTGCCTAACGTTCGGTGACGACGTTCAAATGTCGCTGTGCAATTGTCGCTGTGAGATAACCAACCGGCCCCTATTGCCCACCACTAGAGTGCGGCCGCATTGCTGGGTTTTGAGTCGACGCGTGTTATGGAAACGCCGCCCGAGGCGCGTAGCGAGACACTGTACGTCGCGTCTTCGACAACTTTGATGTTGTTGGCTTCGCCATTGGCTGCACGAATCCCCATCGCTTTCGCCTTCTCTGGATCATTGGCAAATTCCCAAAACTCACTCCACAGTTTCTTTTCAAAATCGCTCATCACACCACCGCGAGCATACGCCTGCGGCC
>DNPC01000163.1 GCA_003501565.1 Planctomycetaceae bacterium
GGGGCCGGCGCCCCGCGGCTGATGTTCGATTCAAAGTTTTCGGATGGGTTCTTACTCTGCCAGAGCAGCAAGCTGAGCAACTCATTTTCAGATTCCGAGTTTGATTTTGGCAGCGTGACGACGCCCCGGGTGCTACCGATCTGCGTCAATATAAGCCTGTGCTCGTGATCTTGTATCCTCTCCTTCAGCTGATGTGAACATCCAACTCTGGCTGTTTGGACTGGCGTTCGGCGCCGCGTAGAATCGTAAAATACGCACGCTCCAAGATTCAGCCGTGTTTCTCCGATCTAGTTCTTACTCATGTTTTCGAAATTGCCAGCTACCGTTCTGTCCGGCTACCTAGGTGCGGGCAAGACAACACTACTCAACTACGTGCTGTCCAATCAGCAGGGCATGCGAGTGGCTGTGATCGTCAACGATATGAGCGAGTTGAATATCGACTTCAAACTCGTAAGAGCCAGTTCGGCTCCCAAACACGAAAAAGACTCACTTGTTGAATTATCAAACGGCTGCATCTGTTGCACGCTTCGGGACGACTTGCTCGAAGAGATCACCAAACTGGCGCTAGCAGGTCGCTTTGACTATCTACTGATAGAGGCGACAGGAATTTCTGAACCAATGCCAGTTGCTGAAACTTTTGTTTTTCGCGACGAGTTCGGGTCAGGTTTGGGCAACCTTGCACGCTTAGATGCGATGGTAACTGTTGTCGATTCAGGGACCTTCTTGCAGGATTTCCAATCGTTCGATTCGCTCGCCCAGCGCGGACAAGAAATGGATGCCACTGATCAGCGGATGCTGCCACAGTTATTGGCCGACCAAGTCGAATTTGCCAATGTTCTCGTCCTCAACAAAACCGATTTGGTCGACGACGCTCAGTTGTCGGAGCTGCAAACGCTCTTGCGAAAGTTGAATCCTGAGGCAGTACAGATTACGACCCAACATGGCAAAGTCGACTTACAACATATCTTCGATACACAGCTGTTCGACGAAGTTAAGGCTTCTACAACGCCCGGCTGGCGATCCACGTGGGAATCGAAAGTCTCCGAAGCGGACGAATACGGATTTAGTAGTTTCGTCTATTCCAGCCGTCGACCGTTTCACCCCGAACGCCTTCACCAACTAATTTGGCGCGATCAACTTGGTCAGATCGACCGTATCAAGGGGTTCGTGTGGTTGGCCAGTCGACACGATACCGCTGGCTACTGGTCGCTTGCTGGTCGAGTTCATTCGTTGGTTGCGTTCAGTCCCTGGTACGCATCACTCGACCATGACTGGTGGCCATGGGACGACCGCCGCATGATCGATCACCTGAAAGAATTGTGGCGAGAACCCTATGGCGACCGTCGTCAAGAAATCGTACTCATCGGCAGACATTTGGACGAAGCTGGCTTGCGAGCGTTACTCGACGCAGCCCTGGTGACCGACCATGAATTCCAGGACGGCCCGGAAGCTTGGAGCAAATTTGCAGATCCTCTTCCGAACTGGCAAGCCGATAACTCCTCATCAGCCGATTTCGACGAAGACGCCGATCGTCGCCGGCGCGAAGAGGAACTCTCTGAATGGCAAGAATACCGCTAGCCAGCACCATCCCTACACTCGAAATCCAAGTGTATGACGAAATCTGAGTGTCTTAAGCGGCCCGTGTGTCACTCGTGAGGTACCAGATCTGTGGCGTCGTTGCTGACGGTACAGTTTGGCCCGATTTCCCCGCTGCAAGATCATGACACAGCCGACGGCCCCGGTGGTAGGCTGGATTGTTTGAGTCTGGTTTGCTCAGAGGACTCGTGTGCGCGAGAAAACTTGCTGAGACAAACGGTACAATCGAAGCGAAATCAAATTCAACTCGAATCAGAGAATTGTCAGACAATGCTTCGACGATTAGTTCTACTGACTGTGTCTCTTCTGTGGTCGGACGCGCTGTACGCAGAAGATTTAAAGGTGCTGTTCCTTGGCGACCAGGGAGCGCACCAACCTCGGCAGAGATTCGATGAGCTTGCTCCCGTGTTGGCATCACGCGGGATCGCGATGAAGTACACCGATGATCTCGCTGAGCTGACGCTAGAAAATCTTGAGAACTACGATGCACTGGCCGTCTACGCCAACATTGATCAGCTCGACGATCAGTACGCCGATGGGATCCTGAGCTATGTGGCTGCTGGGGGAGGCTTTGTGCCGATCCACTGCGCATCGTTTTGCTTCCGCAATCAGCCAGAGTTGGTGGCCTTAATGGGTGCGCAGTTTCAGCGGCATGGCACTGGCGTATTCCAGGCACGGGTCACTAACAACCGTCACCCTGTGACCGATGGCTTCTTGGGTTTTCGAACCTGGGATGAAACCTATGTGCATCACCTGCACCGGGAGGAAGGACGCACGATCTTGATGTATCGCATCGATGCTTCTGGACGCGAGCCTTGGACTTGGGTGAAAGATTACAAACAGGGGCGTGTCTTCTATACCGCCTCGGGCCACGACTCTCGAACGTGGCTCAATCCTGGATTCCAGAATCTGATCGAACGTGGTATTCGATGGGCCAGCGGAGACGACCCGAGCAAAGCGGGCGACTACATTTCAGAGCGACCATTCGATCCCCCCGCGATGAAGTCAATGGCAGACAAGTCGGGCAGCTTTGAGTTCATCGACGTTGGACCTAAGATTCCCAACTACACGCCGAGCCGGCAGTGGGGAACGCAGGGTGAGCCGAAGACACTGATGCAGAAACCGCTTCCTGCGGAAGCATCGATCAAACGATTTGTTACGCCGGAAGGATTCAAGGTCGAAAGATACGCGGATGAAAGGGACTTCGAAAGCAAGCCCATTGCGATGACGTGGGACGAACGGGGCCGATTGTGGATCTGTGAGACTCTGGATTACCCAAATGAACTTGGCAAAGGCCGCGATCGCATCCGGATTTGTGAAGACACCGATGGTGATGCTGTCGCCGACAAATTCACAGTTTTTGCAGAGGGCTTGAGTATTCCAACAGCGATCGTCATCGCCCGCGGTGGAGCCATCGTGCAGAACGGCACCGAGACGATCTTCTTGAAGGACACCGACGACGATGATGTTGCCGACGAACGCCGTACTTTGATCACTGGCTGGCAACTCGGCGACACCCACGGCGGCGTCAGCAACTTCCGCTACGGTCTAGACAATTGGATCTGGGCCATGCAAGGCTACAACAACAGTCAACCCGAGTTCAACGGACAGCAAACACAATCATTTCGCCAAGGTTTCTTTCGTTTTAAGTTGTCCACCGAAGGCCCCGTCCAAGTCACGGCACTCGAGTTCGTTCGCTCCAGCAACAATAACACTTGGGGACTCGGCATAAGTGAAGAAGGATTAATTTTCGGCTCGACCGCAAATGGTAACCCGAGCATGTTTATGCCGATTCCCAATCGATACTACGAGCGCGTTCGTGGCTGGGCACCACGCACGCTGGGAGGGATCGCGGACACAGATCGCTTTAAGCCAATCACGGACAAGGTTCGCCAAGTCGATTATCACGGGCGCTATACGGCTGGGGCTGGGCACGCTCTGTACACAGCGCGGGCATTCCCAGAGCAGTGGTGGAATCGAACTGCGTTTACATGTGGCCCCACCGGTCACTTGATCGGGACGTTTGTGCTCAGTCCCGACGGTGCCAACTATCAATCGGACAGTCCGATCAATTTGGTCGCAAGCGACGATGAGTGGAGTGCCCCGATCATGGCCGAAGTGGGACCCGACGGAGCCGTCTGGTTCCTTGATTGGTACAACTACATCGTTCAACACAATCCGACACCTCGGGGATTCGAAACTGGCAAGGGAGCTGCCTACGAAAGTGATCTCCGCGACAAACGCCGTGGACGCATTTACCGAATCGTTCCCGAGGACCAGAATCGCTTGCACTCGCTGACCAGCCTTGCAGGTGTCGATGCAAGCAAAATAGTTGAGACGCTGCGGCATCCATCAATGCGATGGCGGCTACAAGCCCAACGTCTACTGGTCGAACAAGCGGGGACGGGCGAGCAGCTGGACTCTGCCGTAGTTGAGAAACTCAAATCGCTGGTGGCTGACAATCAAGTAGATGCCGTTGGTCTAAATGTCGCCGCGATTCACGCACTCAACACACTGGCTGCGATCACTGGCATTGACCAAGAAACGGCAATGCTTGGGCTCAATCATCCATCGCCTGGCGTGCGTCGGAACGCTTTGGCTGTACTTAGCCATGACCAAGCTGGCCTGACTGTGCTGTTACAAAACCGACAAGTGTTCTCCGATGCAAATCCTCAAGTCCGTTTGCAGGCCATTCTGACCCTAGCGGATATGCCATCATCGTCGGAAGCTGGCATGCTGGTCTCGGAACTAGTTGGCGACACGCGTGATCGCGTACTGCTCGATGCTCTAACGTCAGCTGCAGCCACCCAGGGAGAACCGTTTCTTACTGCGTCGTCCAAAATCGCTGCCACCCAGCGGTCACCTTTGACGGGAATTGTGCGTCGTATCGCCGAGCATGTTGGAAGAGGTCGGCCCGACACGGCAACGGCGGCCAAGATCGTCGGCGGACTCTCTAATGCGAATACAACCATTGCGACCGCAATTCTTGACGGCATGGTGGCTGGACTTCCAAGCAACACCGATTTCGACAGCGCTGCCATGGACAACGCTCTGGAGTCAGTATTTGACTCAGTCAGTGCTGAAACACAAGTCAAACTATTGCGGCTCGCGACGCGAATCGGGAGTGAAGCACTTAACCCCAAAGCCGATGCAATCGTCGGAGGGATCTTGAATACTTTGACCAACGAAGACAACCAAGAGTCCACCCGAATCGCAGCGGCTAGCGATCTGATCGGTTTCCGAAGTGCAGATAGCGAAACAGTCGCGGCAGTTTTGGAATCCATCACGCCTCAGGTTTCGCCGGAATTTGCGAACAGCCTGTTGTCCACGCTTCGTCAAAGTCAGGCTGAAAATGGAGGTGATGAAATCCTGGAAGTGGTCGGCTCATTGTCTCCGGCGGTGAAGGCCCGCGCAGTCGATTTGTTACTCAGCAAACCAAGATGGGCCAGTTCGCTTATGGAGGCAATTGCCGCGCGAGAATTTGACCTGGATGAATTATCGCTTGAACAAAAACAAGCGCTACGAAGCTTGCCCGATGAAGAGCTCCAAGCCCGCGCTGACGAAGTCTTGGCGATGAGCGGTGGTTTGCCCTCTGCCGATCGCGAAAAAGTGCTTCAGCAATTGATGCACATCACAGATATGACGGGAGACCCAAGAGCGGGCAAAATTGCATTTACAAAAGCCTGTGCCAACTGCCACCGATACCGAGACATCGGCCAGAAGATTGGTCCCAACTTGACTGGCATGGCGGTGCATCCGAAAAAGGAACTGCTGACACACATCATTGACCCTTCGCGCAGCGTCGAGGGCAACTACCGACTCTACAACGTGCTGACCGTCGACGGCACAGTCGTGAACGGCATGCTGGCAGGTGAATCAAGAACTACGATCACCCTCGTTGATGCACAGGCGAAGTCGCGCGACATTTTGCGGGAAGACATCGAGCAGCTGGTGGTATCCAAGAAGAGTGTCATGCCGGAAGGTTTCGAACAACAACTGTCGAAAACGGAACTGACCGATTTGCTTGAATTCCTGACGGACACGGGTCCCTATGTTCCATTCCCACTCGATAACTTCGCCACCGCAATCAGTACCAAAGGCCTGTTTAGCGATAGTGACAGTGGCCCGGATCGCATGGTGTTCGAAGATTGGGAGCCCAAGGAATTCAGGGGTATACCATTCGTCCTCACCAACCCCAATGGCAAATCCACTCCCAACATCATCTTGCTTCACGGCCCCAATGCACCGCTTCCACGAAAGATGCCACGACGCATCTCCTTAGAGCTACAATCATCAATTAAAGCGATCCACATGCTTGGCGGCGTAGGCGGTTGGAACTATCCGTACGAACGACGACAAAGCGTATCAATGACCGTTCGCTTCACGTACGCAGATGGCAAATCGGAAGATCACGAACTCAGGAATGGTGTGCACATCGCGGACTACATTCGAAGAGTAGACGTCCCCGAAAGCGAGTTTGCATTCGCGCTAGGCAACCAGCAAATTCGTTATCTGGCAATTGCACCTGAGCGGGACGCAGTTATCAACACAGTCGAACTTATCAAAGGCAATGACCAGAGCGCCCCAATCGTCATGGCTATGACCGTCGAGAAACGCTCCCGACAGTAACCCTGCACGTTACCAGGTTCGTATCGTTGGCGTCTCTCCGCCACGGCCTCCACTACTGAGTTGCCCTCATGGCGGCCAGCGATAACCACTGCGGTCAATCAGCTATGGTCAGATTCGGTCGCGACAATTGACCAGATCCACACGGCGACGGAGTACATTCAGAATGCTTAGGCGAACCACAATTACAAGCTGTTGTTGGAAATGGTGCTGTCTGGTGCTAGTAGTCAGTCAGGCTTTGCCAACCGATGCTCAAGATAGTTCCTCGATCACGCTGGTCGAATCAAGTTCTCTACCAAGCGGTGGCGGACTTGCCCGAGAATTTGACAAAGACGAAGGTATCACTTCCCACAACGCTGTGATCTTTGCAGACAACTTTGAAGCGGGTTCACTTGGCGCCAAATGGGATGAAGTTAGTAACCGCGGTGACTCGCTCGAATTGACTAAAACAGAGGGCAGCGAAGACACCCAGCCACCGAATGTGACCGGTGAGCGATCGCTAAAGGTCACTGCAACGCTAGGCAAAAACACAGGCGGTGGGCTAACGAAATGGTTTGAGTCCACGCAACGAGTCTTTATCCGCTTTTACACCAAGTTTGATAAGGACTGCGACTATGTCCACCACTTCTGCACGCTGCGCGCTAACAAGTCTCTCCAAGGGAGTGATCGCTGGAGCGGCTTTGGCGGCGCCGGACAATTGCCCGCCGGTGATAGACGATTTTCGACCGCGATTGAGCCCTGGGGGAATTGGGGCAAATGGTCTCCACCGGGCCGCTGGAATTTCTATAGCTATTGGCACACGATGAAAGCCAGCCCTGATGGGAAGTACTGGGGAAATGGATTCCGACCAAGGACTCAGCCAGACATTCGTCGGGGTGAATGGATCTGCGTCGAGTTCATGCTGAAACACAACACGCCAGGCCACAACGATGGCGAGCAAGCCTACTGGATCAACGGTGAGTTACGTGGGCACTGGAAAGGCATCAATTGGCGAACAAGCCCAACACTGTGGGCAAATGCATTCACTCTCGAAAGCTACGTCACGGAGCGTTGGACAAAGCAAACCAAGAACATTGTTTACTTCGATAACGTCATCATCGCAAAACAATACATCGGCCCCGCGCGATCGCTACACGCTTCGACCAAGCCCACCAAGCCGACCGTGGAGGCGCCATAATCGATGGCTAACCGATTATGGCCGCCGCAGTCTGATTGCTGAGCTTGCCTGAATGGTGCCGCTCAACGAAAAGCGGCATCCCTTCACTTACTTCTCCGCTACTTCTCAGCAGGTTCGTAGGTGACGGAATTCACGTCGACGCGAAGCTCCTCAAGCCGCTTCGCCACTTCGTCGGGCATTTCTTTCTGAAACTGGCCACCGATTTGTTCTGCCAAGAAAGCCTCAATTTCGGCGTACATCGCCATTCTGTTAACCGGTTTTGCAAAGCCATGTCCTTCATCGTCGGCAAGAAGATAACTAACTTTGTGGCCCCGGTCGCGAAGCGCGATGGCGATTTGATCCGCCTCGGCCTGCTTGACGCGTGGATCATTTGCTCCTTGAACAATCAGTAGCGGCCGAGAAATCTTGTCGGCACTGAACAGTGGACTCGCTTCCTTAATTCGCTGCCGTCCTTCTTCCGTATCCGGATCGCCCACCATACCGTACAGAAACGCACGCCCAGCTTCCCAGTACGGAGGAATCGAATCCAGCAAAGTAAGAATATTGCTAGGTCCTACAATGTCGACTCCGCACGCGTAAAGCTCCGGTGTAAAGGCCAGTCCAGCCAAGGTAGCGTATCCTCCGTAGCTACCGCCCATGATGGCAACGCGATCTTTGTCGGCGATACCACTGTCGATTAGGTACTTCACACCCCAAGTGATATCGTCCTGCATCAGCTTACCCCACTGCATGTCACCAGCATTGAGGAATTTCTTTCCGTAGCCGCCA
>DNPC01000479.1 GCA_003501565.1 Planctomycetaceae bacterium
AACGACCACCAAGCTCGAGCCGAAGCCTGCGACCAGCCAATCGCAGGGTTGCTGGAAGATCTCAAACGCCGCGGCATGCTGAAAGACACCCTGGTGATCTGGGGTGGCGAGTTCGGCCGCACGCCTGCAGCGCAAGGCAACGATGGCCGAAACCACAATAACAAGGGCTATACCACGTGGATGGCCGGTGGCGGCGTCAAAGGTGGCTTCAGTTACGGTGCGACTGACGAACATGGATTCGCGGCCGTGGAAAACCCATGCCACATCCACGATTGGCATGCCACCATTCTGCACTTAATGGGAATCGACCACACGCAATTGACCTATCGTTACGCCGGTCGCGACTTCCGCCTGACCGACGTTCACGGCAATATCGCCACGGATATCTTGGCCTAATTCCGATCAGCGCACTACCGTCCTGTTGGATTCACGGTGCAATGTTAAAATGCTTCGCGATGTGTTCTTGTGCAATGATTGCGTGTGTTTCCGCGTTCGCTTGCATTCGCAACTAGTTCGCAGCGACTCCCTCGCCTTGGAACTTGGACAGTCGTTGCAATTCCTTGGCCTTTAGCCGCGTGCAGAATATTCAATGCCCGACCTTGATTGGCAAGCCATTCTGGGGCCGGTTCTTGGCAATGGTGTGGCAGGCGGAATATCCTCGGGCGAGCTCGAAGACTTCGAGCAATCTGTCTTCCGGATCCCGCCGCGAAGTGTTCGCCTAGCACCAGATTGTTTGGTCGAACTACCCTTTGAAACACTGCCAGTTGCTTGGCTGGATTCGGGTCGGGAGCTTGTTGATTCATCGATCCGCCCCGGTGCTTACTTGCAGCATGCCGCGGGGTGCTACTATGTTCAAGACGCAGCATCGATGCTAGCAGTCGCGTTGTGTGACGTGCAGCCAGGTCAGCAAATCTGCGATCTATGCGCCGCACCCGGCGGCAAAAGCACAGCCTTAGCCGAATTGCTGTGCGGAGACGGTTGGCTGCTGGCAAACGAAGTAATCCACTCGCGGCTCGGCGTGTTGACCGCTGCCCTCGCGCGAACTGGCAAGGCCAACTATTTGGTTTCCAATCAAGACTCGCAGGCGCTGGCGGGGGCGACGGGTTCGCTATTTGATTGTGTGCTTGTGGACGCCCCTTGCTCAGGGCAGTCGATGGTCGCTCGCGGCAAACAATCGATGGCTTCGTTTACAACTGACCAAGTCGCCCACAGCGCAGCCCGACAGCACCGCATCGTAGGATCGGCTGCGAAAATGGTGCGTCCTGGAGGCCGCCTTGTGTATTCCACTTGCACTTTCGCCTACGAAGAAAACGAAGCTATCATCGAGCCACTCCTAGAGTCCGGACGCTGGCAGCCCGCGCCGATACCTAGTGGCCTTGAGCAGTATGCCAGCCCGGTTGCCGCTGGGTGTTATCGGCTATGGCCGCACCGAGATCGGTGTGCTGGTGGATTCGCTGCTGCTCTTGTCAGCACCGGGCATCAACAGGCTGATATCGACACGCAACATCCCAGACACAGCAAGTGGCAATGCCAAGACGACTTGCCGGAGGACGTAGCCGAGTGGTTCCGTAGCGACGCTGCCCTTCCGTTCAAATCCAGCTTGTACAACACAGGTGAGCGCCTGGAACTCATCCCTTCGGCCGCAATAGACAACTGCCTGGGCATTGCTTACTCAGGAGTTCCGATTGCGAGCGTAAGACACGCTGCTGGTGCAAGGTTGCGCAATGCAAAACCGTCAGGCTTGAACCTCAAGAAACGCGGCAAACAAGGTAGCCCGCCCAATGCCGCTCGCTATGAACCGGCATATGCTTCGGCGATTTTGGATGACGTCTTACCTGCTCGACGGAGTGTAGAACTGACAGACGCACAGGCGATACGGTTCGTCTCCGGTGAACCGATTCGTGACGCGATTAACTGCGATCCAGGTTGGTGTGTTGTCCACTGGCGCAACCGCCCTCTTGCTTGGGGCAAGTTCGCTGGAGGCATCCTTAAGAACCACCTCCCAAAACCACTTCGGCAATCAGGTTGTATTGCTGATAGGTAAGCCGCGTCGAACCGAGCGCTGTCTGCGGCGATGTGGTACGACTGGCACGTACGCTTCTCCTGGCACCTTTCAACGAGCAAGGTGCTGGTCGCCACGGTGTCGCGGGGATGGGATTTGTGGAGTAAAATTGATGACGCCGAACGTTGTTGGTCCGCTCAGTAACTGGTTGAGACGTTAGAAAATGGGAAGAAGTTTCGAAGTCCGCAAGGCATCGATGGCCAAAACGGCCGCACAGAAGTCCAAACTGTATTCACGGTACGGAAAACAGCTGTACGTACTGGCCAAGAACAGTGGCGCCGACCCCGTTGCCAACCCGTCACTGCAAAGCTTGATTGAACGAGCCAAGAAAGAACAAGTTCCCAGTCATGTCATCGAGAAAGCTCTTGAAAAGGCGAGCGGTGCCGGTGGCGAAGACTACACGCCAGCCCGCTACGAAGGGTTTGGCCCTGGTGGGTGCGCGGTTATCATCGACTGCCTCACCGACAACAACAACCGTACAATCACCGACGTACGCAACTGTTTCACAAAAACCAGTTCAAAGATGGGTGCACCGGGTTCTGTCGCGCACTCTTTCGACCACCTCGCCGTTCTGCGTTTCGGCGGAGAAGACGCCGACCCGACTTTGGAAGCGCTCCTGATGGCCGAAGTCGATGTGACAGACGTCGAATGTGAAGATGGCAACGTCACGGTCTTTGCACCAGCCAACGAGTTCTTCAAAGCCAAACAAGCTGTTTTAGAAGCGTTTCCGGACACGGAGTTCGACGTCGAAGAGATCACTTTTGTGCCACAGACACGCACAGAGATCACGGTCGACGATGTACCCATGTTTGACAAGTTCATGAACATGCTCGGCGACTGCGAAGATGTCCAAGATGTTTACCATAACGCCATCCTACCCAGCTAAGTAAGCTTCGTTAAAGCGCTCGCTCATGACACGGATGTGCATCGCCCGATACGGCTCAATTGCAATTCTAACTGGATTGCTTGTACACCCGGTACTAGCGCAGGCACCCGACGGCCGGGCAGATTCCTCGGCAGAGGCTCCTGCATCGGCGCGACCAGAAACCGAAACCCCCGCGCGATTCCCGCCTCCTCAAACGACCCCAGACAGCCAAGCATCACCGCCTTCTTCCGCGGGACCCAGCGATGGGACCGGCAATCAAACTGAGCCAAGCGGTAGTACACCGGCTCCTCCCGCTAGCCCTGCAGCCGAAACGACCGCCCGGCTGAAGGAACAAATCGCCGCTCGGCAAGCTCAGTTGCAGGCCAGTGAGCAATCTCTGGAACCGGAACTAGTTAAACGCCTGAGTACAACCTACACACAAGCTTTAACTTATCTCACCGCTGTGGAATCAGCGGAAACCGAATCTGCAAAATACTTGGAGCAAATCGCTGGCGCTGCTGAAGCGCTAAGTGAGGTCAATCAACAGATCGTCGATTTTACGCCCAGCCACCTGCGTGAAGACTTGACGATCAACGACCTACGGCTGGGTAAGGAACGACTTCAACAACTCAATCTGGCGTTATCAGCTGCTACAGGGGAGGTCGAACGGCTAGAAGCAGAACAAACCCGGCGGACGAAACGCCGTCAAGAGATCCCTGTTGAACTTTCTCGCCTGTCTGCTGAACTAGATGAACTGCGTACCGCTGACTTGCCCAGCGACAATGGCTCAGAAGCGCTCGGTGAAGCGATTCGCTGGCAAGCGGAAGCCAACGTGTTGGCAGATGAGGCACAGCTGAAGAAGCTTGAGCGTGAGCTGCAGACTTACGATTCGTTAGGCAGCTTGATGCCACAAGAGCTCGCCCTCGCCCGCGGCGTTGCCGAGGATCTGCGCGAAGCCGTGAAGATCGTCTCGCAACAGCTCGAATCGCTTCGTAGCAACCAGATTCAGCAGGCCAAGTACGACACGCAAGAATTGCTAGATCGAACCACCGACGAAGAAACTGCCAAACAAGTCTCAGAACTGCTGAGCAAAATTGAGAAGTGGCAAGAACTCGCTGGCCAGCACTTAAGTGTCGAAGCGGAAGTCATCACAGTGCGAGAGACGCTGGATCACTGGCGCGGACGGCTCGCAAACATGCAGACGCTTGAGAAGGGATCTAACCAAGCACAAGGAGACTCGCTTACCGGTGGAGGGTCATTCAATAGTTGGGTTGGGCTGATGCTCAGGCGTCAACTGGACGAACTTCCGAGCACAACTCAGCTCGCGCGCGAGATCCGAGACGTGGATGAACAGCTTCGCGCTGCCAGAGCCACACAATTCTCGCTTCAGGATTCGCAGCGAGATGTATTGCGTTCCAAACGTGAGATACAACGGCTCTACTTAAGCGATTCAACGATCGAAGACGTCGCGAAACGTGAACCCGCGGTCGGGCAACGGTGGGAAGTCCTGCTGAAGCGCGAGTCTCTGCTGGCCGCTATGAAGATCGACGTTGACGAGTTTATCGACAGCTTGCTGCAACTGGCGACCACTCGACAACAACTGATAGATTTAACCTACGACTATCGCGCGTTCATCGACCGCCACATTCTGTGGATACGTTCTGCCGAACCGATCGCTCGTTCCGATTTTCCCTCCGCGATCGAAGCCGCCCAGTGGCTATGCGATGCAAAGCTCCTGCAACTCGCGAAGTTGATTGCGAGCGACGCAGCCAGGTACCCGTGGTGGTATGCACTCTTCATTGGCAGCATTGGACTGTTAGTCGCCAATCGGACTGCCATGTTGCGGCTGATCAAGCAGCTCGGCAACGAAGCGGAAAAGAAGTCCTGTTCCAAGTTCCAGTTGACCGCCCGTGCTTTGCTTCTGACCGCCTTGGTCGCTTGCCCACTAGCAATCGTGCTGCTGTTTGCTCACTGGCGGTTGCTGGCAATTAGCAATTTTGACGGAATCGGAGTTGATGCCCAAGAGTACGTACGGGCCATTTCCCAAGGACTCCTTGCGGCGGCCTGGGTTTTATTTCCGCTGGCCTTTCTTCGCCATGTGTGCCGTGATGGCGGCGTTGGGATTAAACACTTTGACTGGCCCAAACCTTTTTGCGAATTGATGCATCACAACCTTGCCTGGCTTCTTGCCTGCGGGTTGCCCCTGGTGTTTTTGGTTCACGCGC
>DNPC01000026.1 GCA_003501565.1 Planctomycetaceae bacterium
CAAGCAAATAGACCAATTGAAGAAACGACCGGAGCATCCTCCGCCGGCGACGATGTCGTTGCGCCAAGTCCTAAACAGGAACTTCGGCAGGATTCGTTTGACAACCGGATACCTGCGTATGCGGCAACGTCCTCTCTTGCCGACCCAGCCCTCTACGAACTACAGATTTACGGCGTGACTAACCGTCGAAATGATCGCATCCGACAAGAACTCATGGCAGCGCTTGGTACTGGTCCAACTCCGACCGAAGCTATGGATGGATTTTTGGCAACGTCCAGTCCCGGTGCAAGTCTGTTGCAATTCGATGCCCCAACAGCAACTAGTCTCGGCGAACTTCGACGTGAACTAGAGCTGTAGGCGTCAGCTACTAATTCAAGCGCCGGACTGGTCCGAGGTCCAGAACAATCGGCGACTGCGCCCCTCGCCGGCCTTACTTATTGGGCCCCTACAAGACTGCCCCTTTCCAAGGGAGGGCGGGTTTAGTCAGTTTCATTTTGCTTTCAAAGCTTGGTGACTTAACAAATCAACCAACATATAACGCCCTCACTTTTACACCGGAGAAAAACATGCGGCTTTTGCTTATCACCGGAGCACTCGTGGGAAGCCTACTCTTCCCGAGTGCTTCCTCTGCGGAGGACTGGGTAACCTCCCGAGATGAAGTCACGAATCAAACCACACAGACTCTGACACTTCGAATTTCGCCTGCCGCAGAGCCACGCCCGGCACTTTCAGTTCGATTCATTCCTGACGAATCCCAGCGCGTCGACGGCAACTCGATGGTCCACTACCTGAAGGCCATGGGGTTCTTCGAGCAGAATGCAACTCGGCAGAAAATCACCGAGTACAACATCGCCGAGAACGAACGAATCAACAACGGAGAAATTGAGCCGGAGCAGCGACGCCCCTACGTTTGGCTTGAAATGCGACCCAACGAGATACCGCTCGACGAAGCAAAGGCATATCTTCGCTGGCACGCATGGCAGCCTTCAATGATCCGCGAAGCGGTACTGCGCAGAGGATTTTCCGGCGAACGTAACATGGCAACCGTCGACTCTCCGATCAGCTATTTGCTGCCTGAGATTCAGTCTTTCCGCGAGTTCGCCCGCATGCAGAGTCTACGTTGTCGGGTAGCGATCGCCGAAGACCGCGTCGACGATGCAATCGAAATCATCGGCCAGCAATTTGCGATGGCTCATCACTTAGCCCAAGACGAATTCTTTGTCTCTGCCCTTGTCGGTGCGGCCATTCATGCAATGGCGTGTAATGACGCTTTGTATATTTCGGAGCACCCTGATGCACCTAACATGTTCTGGGCATACGCGATGCTGCCTAACCCAGTCGTCAACATGCCACAGGCTTACGCTTGGGAACGCGAAATTCTGTACGCACAGCTAAAGCCGCTGAAAGAGGTATCCGAGGAAGTGCGGCCAGCAGGGTATTGGAGCGATGTTGTACGGCGTTTAACTCCAGGTCTAGCGAGCCTCGAAATAGAAGGACTCAACTTTGTCGGGAGAGCCTCTCCCGATGCCCAGCAATTGGCCGTCGTGACCGCACTGGGGAGTGGCTATTCGCAAGCTAAGACCTACCTAGTTGAAGAAGCGGGAATGGATAGTGGATTGGTCGAATCCTATCCGACAGTCCAAACGGTCCTGCTGGCCGCGTGCAAGCTTTACGAAGAATTGCGCGATGAGCAATTCAAACTCCGTCGACTGCCTTACCCTGAGGTTGCTAAGCGTGGGCTGTTTCGCAAACTTGATAAGCGGATCGGTGAGTACAACCAGCGGTACGGAGTATCAGCAGAGCTGGCAACCGTTTTGTTGGTCAGCTTAGAGGCGATCTGGAATGCCGAACAACGCTGTAAGATGCGCGAGGCGATGGGCCAAGCGGTAGAAGCGATTCGCCTACATATGCACGAAAACGATGGCGCGTTTCCCGGGAGCTTGGATGGGCTCAGCCTCCCACCGGGTATCAATCCGCTCACCGGTGCAGCGTTAGATTATGAGAACTTAGGCGGTCGTGCGGTCATCACCGGTGATGCTCGCTTCATCACCTATCGCATCATTCTCGGAAAAGCGAATTAGTCGCATGGCACCGTTTTTCAGTCAATTGACTTTGAATCAGCTGCCCGCGCTTAGCACTATGCGAACCACCAACACAAGGTATGAAACCATGAAAACTCGTAAACTCGCGGCCGCTTGGGGCCTTGCTTGTTACATCGCAGCCGTACACTTTTCAACCGCATCCATCGCTTCCCCCAAGGACTCAGACGCATCAAAAGTTTTGCAGCCGTCAACCGTCGCCATTGTGAAGGTTGACCAGGCAGCGTTAGCTGAGCCGGCAGGTTTGCTGACCGCCGAAGAACTGCAGCCGCTGATTCAAGTGATGCAGATTCTCTCGGCCGGCGACGATGCTTGGCTAACATTTGAGCTGACCCCCAGTATCTTTACCCCCTCCGTGCGGCTTTACGGCGTTGCGGATGACACAAGTATCGATGAGCTCAACAAATCGCTTGATGGCACCGGTTATGGACCGGCAATCGAATCAGGTGACCTGCGAGTCATAGAGTTGACCAAATGGGCAAAGTCGTCGAGTCAACAGCACACGGTGGATACACAGCGGGCAGAGATGCTGGCCGCAGCGATGGCAACCGTTGAGGACTCAGCCATATCTTGCGTTGTTTTGCCGCCCCAAGCGATCTGGCGGGCATATGAAGAAACTTTCACTTCGCTACCACCCGAATTCGGTGGTGGACCAATCACAACGCTCACTCGCGGCATGCAGTGGGCAGGAATCAAGATTGATCCGGTGAAAACGACCGTTCATGCGCATATCCAATCCGAGTCAGCCTCAGACGCTAAAGCACTTGCGGAAATCTGGCCGAAGCTTCTAAATGGTTTGATTGCCGCTATCCCCCTGAAGCGTGCCGACACGCTGAAGGATTCGCTACGAAGTGTCTCGGATGCAACGAAAACTACCGTGGGTAGTAGCGCCGTGCAAGTGACTCTGGATGCATCCAATCTAACGGGCCTGGCCGGAGATTCAGTCAAAACTCTCCTCGGCCAAACTGCTGCACCACTGCTTGCTCGCCGTAAGCAAGAACAACTGCGGACGATGATGCTCGCGATTCACAATCACGAAAGCGCCTATCGCTCTTTTCCGCCATCCAAGAAAGCTCGCAAGCTTGAGGGGGGCAAATCCGGCTTGAGCTGGCGAGTCCATGTTCTGCCATTCATGGGTAAGGAAGCCCAGGCATTGTGGAGTGAATTCAACTTGGAAGAGTCCTGGGACAGCGAGCATAACAAGAAACTTCTCTCAAGAATGCCTGACGTTTACGGCTTGCCCAATGGGCTTCTGGGAAGCACGGCGATCAAATCCGGCTACACAACCTGGCTGGCTCCGGAAGGGGAAAAATGCTGGATGGGTCAGCCAAAAGCGTTCAGCTTTGGCAAAGTCACCGACGGAACCAGCAACACCATCGCAATTGTCAGAGTGAAGCCAGAATTGGCGGTTCCATGGACAGCACCGCAAGACTATCGGTTCGCCCCGGAATCTCCGGCCGATGGATTGGCTACGGATGCGTCAGGAAGCGTTGATGCAGCCATGCTGGACGGGTCAAGTCATCGTCTTCCCGTTGACCTGGAGCCCGAGACATGGAAGCATCTGTTCGAGATGAACGACGGCCACGTAGTCAACCCGCACCGTGAGTAGGCTTCCCCAAGCACCGGCGGGCTGACTGCGTGAGAGTCACTGGGATGTGGATTTTGATACCCCTTTTTCTTGTTGGGTAGCAGCCGACAAGAAACACGAACACAGCCCATCGTGACACAAAAGTAGGTTAAAGTGGAGGTTCCCAAACGAACCTCCGCTGACTGCTGCTGAAGATCTCACGCGTGCTGCGCCCCACTGCTTGCAAACGTATCGAACAAGTGCAAGACCCGGTGATTCCGATCATCGGGGCGTGGATCCGCGACAATCCTGGCACGCTTTCTTTGGCTCAAGGTGTCGTTTCTTATTCGCCGCCCGACGTTGTCGCGGAGACGCTCGGTAGTATCGACCCAAGCGATCCAGCGATCTGCCGTTACGGTCCCGCCGCGGGCCAAGACGCGCTGCTGGAAATCATCACCGACAAGCTCCTGAAAGAAAACGATATCGACTGCGTCGGCCGGCAGGTCTTCTGCACGGCAGGCAGCAACATGGCATTTCTAACAGTGTTGCTTGCAATTGCAAATGTCGGTGATGAAGTCTTACTCGTGCGGCCGTACTATTTCAATCATCAGATGGCGATTGAGCTTGCCGGTTGTCACTGCAAATACGCCGATTCCACGCCAGATTTCCAGCTGGATATCGACGCGATCGCTAACGGATTGACAGACCGAGTGCGGGCCGTCGTTACAGTTTCTCCGAACAATCCCAGCGGTGCTGTGTACCCGAGAGAGGCACTTTCCGAAGTCAATCGATTGTGTGGCGAGCGCGGCATCTATCACATTCATGATGAAGCCTACGAGTATTTTACGTTTGATGATCGCGAGCACTTTTCCCCAGCCTCGTTGCCCGAATCGCTGGAACATACAGTTTCACTGTTTTCAATTTCGAAGTCTTTCGCCATGGCTGGCTGGCGTTTTGGCTACGCTGTTGTCCCTGAACACCTGACCGCCGCGGTACAGAAAGTTCAAGATACGAACTTGATCAGTGTTTCAGGGGTCACTCAACAAATCGCATCGGCAGTTATTCCGCTCGGACAGGCGTGGTGCAAGCAACGAATCGCCGCTCTATCGACCGCCCGAGATATGGTGCTGGCTGCTCGCGATCACTTATCTGGAGGAGCCACGATCTGCCAACCTCAAGGTGCTTTCTACGCGTTGTTAACCTTACCCGCCCGGCGGCACGACCTTGACGTTGTTCAACAGTTAATCGAGCGGTTCAAAGTGGCGGTTTTGCCAGGCAGCACGTTTGGAATCAATAGCGGGTGTGTGCTAAGAGTATCTTTCGGCGGCCTGCCGCTTGAGCGACTCGAGGCGGCTCTAGCGCGATTGACCGCTGGGATTCGTGAGCTTTGAGCCACACAATTGGCTCCGAGCTTTCTATGGACGCCATTGGCTACCTTGACGATTTGTTGCGGTCGCAACAAACTTAAACAGCCCGGTGGCCGGCCCAACGTTTTGAAAGTTCATGCAGGAAAGTTGGGCAGCCTTCGGCGATAGACCTCCACACACCCTCCCCCGGGAGGGCCGAAGATAAGAAACGATCCGTCGGGTAGGGATGTACGCCGACCGCTAAGCATGCGTTAGTGCCAGCCCTTTCTGTGGGCGCGCCAGCAGCCTTGCCCCTCGCTACGCAAGCTTGGGGGGTAAGCCCTTGGCTCTGACTTACTCGACACATTTCCATATCCTCTGACAGCGCTGATAGAAACGAACAAATGAGTGACATCACAACGCGTTACAACACAGCTGAGAAGCTCAAAGACGAAGGCAAGTACGACGAAGCTGTCGAAATCCTAACCGGCATTCTGGCCGAAGAGCCCGAGCACATCCTGACGCACTTAACTCTTGGACGCATCTACACGCTACAACAAAAATTCGACTTGGCGGTCCAGCACGGCCAAAAGGCGTGTGAACTAGAGCCGAACGAGCCATTCAACTACACCGCACTAAGTGTCACCTATCAGCGTGTGTTTGCGGGAACTCAGGATCAGAAGTACATCGGCATGGCAGAGGATGCGATGGCTGAGTCTCGACGGCTCGAGAGTCTGAAGTAACGCCTCACTCCATCGCAAGAGATGATAACCGTCCAGCGCGGCGCGAGACGGACAGACGTCGATCGACAGACACGCTAGTCGACTCGGGTAAGCTGCAATGCTCGAAACTCGATGACTTGGTTCCCTGGAATATCGAGTGCAGACAATGTCGCGCCTTCTTGTCCGGCGGTTAATTCGATTTCGCCAAGAGTGATCGAAAGGAAGTCCTTAACATAGGACTCCATACGTCGAACCCGATCGTTTTCGCCACCTCGCTCAGGCAATTCGGCCGCTTTACTAATCGTGGCCCGCAAGGTTGATTTTCCAATCCTCAACTCAATCGTCGCGCCAACATCTGCCGCTGGTACGCCGTAGTATAAATCTACGCTGTAGCGCCCGCTCGCTGCAACCAAACCTTCAAACTTGATTTGCTCGGACTCCTTTGTCCAGTTGTATAGATATGAGCAGTTTGGATACTTGTTTGAACGCTTAATTCCACCGGAACCGGTGGCATCGCGAGCAGGCAGTTGTGTGTACTTGAAGGTTTTGTGTCCGATTAAGAACGGTCGTTCATCGTGATCATATCCAGCGGCAATGTCTTTGAGAAAGTGTTGTTTGGTTTCGTTCAAAGCCGCTACCACTTCCGGATTGTCAGCCGCTACATTGGTTCTTTGACCGGGGTCGGCCGCGATATCGTACAAACCGCCTTTGTCGCCCAGTCGGAAGCGTTGATTACGGACACTGACTCTGCCTCGCCAAAATGAGATTATCTGACGATCTTCCCAGGGCAATTCGCCGCCGGTCAAAGCCGGTGCCAAGGACTTGCCGTCCAGCGGTTGCGGGCTAGCCAGCGACACGTCGCACATTTCAGCGAGTGTCGGTAGCAGATCGATGGCTGCACCGATCTCGTCAATTCGCGTACCGGGCCGGATGCTATCTGGCCAGCGAACGATTAGGGGCGAGCGCACGCCGCCCTCGTCAGTAGAACCTTTACGGCCCTTCATCCCTCCGTTGAATCGACTGCCGTTGGGACCGTTGTCGCAAAAGTAGACTACGATCGTTGTATCTGCGATTCCCCACTCGTGCAGCTTGTCGTTGATTCGGCCAACGTTCCAGTCAATGTTCTCACACATCGCTAGAGCGGCACGGGTGTGTTGGATGTTTTCTTTGTTAGGCTCGCGATGTCGCATCGGCAGTGGGTGGTCTTTGAACTTCTCCCAGAATCGATCAGGAACTTGCATCGGAGAGTGTGGCGTATTGTAGGGCAAGTAAGCGAAGAATGGCTTTTCCTCTTCAATTGCTGATTCCATGAACTCTAGCGCGCGGTCGGTGAAATCGTCGACACAAAAGCCGCGACCTTCAACGATTTTTCCGTTGTGATCCAGCGGTGGTGAAAAGTAGTCCCCCCAGTGACCGCTGCAAAAGCCGTAGAACTCATCAAATCCTCGACCGCAGGGGTGATAGGGATACTGCATCCCGTTGTGCCACTTTCCAAAGGCCCCAGTTTTGTAGCCAGCCGCCTGAAACACATCCGCAATCGTCTGCTCGTCTAGATCTAGGCGTTCGCCCCCGGCCGACGTACTATAGACACCACCACGTACGTGGTAGCGACCTGTCAAGAATTCTGCCCGAGTTGGTGAACACACGGGGCAAACGTAAAACCGGTCAAAGTGTGCACCAGCTTTGGCAAGCGCATCGATATTGGGTGTGCTCAGATTCTGATTTCCGTTGAGACTTAAGTCGCCCCACCCCTGGTCATCGGTCAGGATTACGACAACGTTAGGCCTCTTCCCAGCCGAGAGGTTTCCGGCCCGGTTTTCCGCAGTTGCAGCAAATTGCGATACGCTGAAAAATATCAGTAACGAAAAGCAAATCGAAAAGATGCGTAACATTGTTCAGTTGATCGCCTAGGAAGGAAAAGGTTGCCGCAACTCCAGTTAGACTCGCGCTTGACGACGGTCATGCATTGTAGCCACTGTACGATCTGCTGCGCGACGGCCTAGCACCGCCGATGATCGATTGCCCCATTTGCCTTTTGGAACGTAAACCCATGCATATCTACCTAATGGGCTATCGTGGTTGTGGCAAATCGACGATTGGCCACTCCTTGGCCGAGCGTTTACAACGACCGTGGTTGGACACCGACCAGTTGATCATTGCCGAATCGGGCCGCGAAATCAAAGAGATCTTCGAGCGAGATGGTCAGGAAGCCTTTCGCGACCTCGAAGCCTCCGCTGTCGCCCGCGTCGCTGCTGAGGAAAAGCCAACCATTGTTTCGCTTGGCGGCGGAGCCATACTCCGAAAGCAGAATCGCGCTGTGCTCGAGAAATCAGGACAGTGTATTTGGCTTCGCGGGACTGCGGAAACGCTGTGGAATCGTATTTCAACGGATGCAAATTCAGCTGAGAACCGCCCCAGCCTTACCGAACGTAGCGGTTTTGACGAGGTTGTGGCAGTGCTTGCCGAGCGTGAGCCTCTTTATCGGTCGTTGGCGGATTTCACGGTGGATACAGATTCCATGTCACCCGATGAGATAGTAGACGCGATTTTGTCCTGGATGAAATCTCACGCCTAAGGCTGGGCACCGTCGGTAATGCAAGGATGCAGAGTGTTTCTTACAACTCTGGCATTCTCTTTAGCATTCACCTCGGGGAACTCTGGTGCTCAACGGATTTATTGCCCTGCCACAACCCGCACGGATGGCTTGCGTTTTCATCGTGAGTATTGCCGTTGCCCGCTTTATCAACTGGGCGATCTATAACTGGGCCTACTCCAAAAGTGCTTTCGGGCCGTGGGCTAAGGCTCCGAAGAAATTCCCCGCTCACACTCTTCAGGATCACTTACCTGCAATTGGATGGTGGCGATTGCGCCGTGAGGCAAAAGCTCACACCAAAACCTTCTGGATCCGTCCCATGCTGCTGGAAATCATCTTCCCAGTCGCCTGTGCTTGGTATTACCACTTTTACGTAAGCGGTGGAGCGTTGGGAGCACGACCACTCGCACTTGCGCTTCAGCCGGAATTGCATACGCAGTTTCTCGGTCACTACGCTTTGTTCATATTGATGGCCATCGCCACCTTTATTGATTTTGATGAGTTCTCGATTCCAGACTACGTCACCGTACCGGGGGCGGTCATTGGGATAATAGGCGCCGCGTTTGCTCCGGCGTGGTTGCCGATGAGTTTCAATTTTGTGGGAGGCGATACACTTTATCTTGAGCTACTGGCCACCACTCCGCTGCCAGCATGGCTACTTACGAAGAAGTGGTCCCTGATTGTGGCTACCGGCATCATTATCGCCTGGGCAGCAGCGCTTCAAGATCGACGCTGGATCGGCCGGCGAGGACTAGCAAAGGCGCTTCAGTATTTCTTCGTGAAGATCGGGCGCAATCGCGAAGTAATCTTGTTTGCAGCGTGCGCTAGCATCCTGATGCTCATCGTTTGTATTTGGGCCGTCGCAACCAATTCTCCTCGAGTTCCCTACCTGCTCTCGAGTCTGATCGGCCTCGCATTCGGTGGAGGCATCACCTGGGGCGTTCGTATAGCAGCCACATGGGGATTACAAATAGAAGCACTGGGTTTTGGTGACGTGACATTGATGGCGATGATCGGTGCATTCATCGGCTGGCAAGCTTCACTGTTGGTGTTCTTCATAGCTCCGATGCTGGCGTTGGGCTTTGCCGTCGTCCGGTGGCTCACGACCGGCGACATCCACTCACCATACGGTCCCTACTTGTGCGGCGCTACGGTAGTTGTACTGGTTTGGTGGGATGCCCTGTGGAACGGTTGGGCGGGCCCCGTGTTCGTATCACTTGGAGGACTTGTCATCGTGATTGTGGGAACGTGCATCGTAATGATGGGAGGAATGCTATGGGTTTGGCGACTGATCAAGCAAATGCTAGGCATCGATTTTTACTCCAATCAATAAAGCCTGCGTCGCTCGGGCTTCGGTCGGTTATCAATCCAGCCGAAAACGAATCTCTCCTGTCGAAACGGCGCGCTGGGAAGATCGTAACCTCTGCAGGTCGCCTCCGATGTATCCAAGGACGATGGTGGCCATACCTGGGAAACCATCTCGATATCCTTTGGGATACCAGCGTTCGTTCGATGCAGTCAGACGTTTGCGAGCTGTACTACCACGCGCCGCTCGCCTGCCCCCGATTCCTGACGCTAAGCTATGTCCGCAGTGGCCCCAAAACCAGCCTGTCGACATTCTATGCCGCAACGTTGATGCTCGATGAAATCGCTCGGCTGAAGCAGACCGGTGCGATCGTTTGCAATGTCTCTTCTGACCGACTGACGGATCGGTTGTTAGCAAGATGGGGCTGGGACGAACACTGTGAAAGCTGGACGGGGCGGCACTTTATAAAGCGTCTATACGGCGACTATCCGCGAATCCCGGAGGTTTGGCGTAAACGATTGCGGCTTTCGCGTTCATGAGCGCCCGCGCAAAACAAAACCCCGCGCTCCGTATTTGAAATGATTGAGCCGCGAGGTCTTGGATGAAATAGAATCGATGTGGTGTACGCTACGACAGGATTTTGCCCGCGTACCAATAAAGTTAGGCGAAGATTACTCCCAGCAAGAATGCAATTGCAAGGTACAGGGGCGTTCTCATGATGTGGCTCAACTACGGTGAGTATCTAAACTGCCAATGCCCTGACTTGTAGCACTCATTGTGCCATTCGCAGGGTGAATTCGCACATTTCTCTCACAAGCACGTTCAGACATGTGTTTTCTAAGCATTCGCCACGCTGCGTGATGCAGTGTTTCCGAAACCATAGATTGCTGGCTTAACCAGGTTCTATGGAACAGTGTTTCAGCTTGCGACGATTGTGTCCATTTTGAAACGCTAGCAAGTTGACGTCCCAACGCCGACTTCCGAAGCATCGCATTTTGAATTTGGCTTGAAAGCACGTTGGGCGACTGGCTAGCAAGACCTTTGAGGACAAACTAGACGTCCTTGTTTTCGCGTCGCAGGCGTTCGAGTGCTCGTTCGAACCCTTCTAAAGCCCGCTTTTGTACACGTTTGAAGTCATCTAACCAGGCTCGTCCGCTGTCCGCAGCTCCGACCCCATGTGCACGCAAGAAAGACTCGATTCCCTTGCCGTGGTGATAGTATCTCTGAAGTTCATAGAAGGCGACTAACTCGCCGCATTTGGCACATCGAACATAGATCGCCATCGGCTTACCAACCTCACGGACAATGATGTCGCGTAACTCCATCGACGAACAGGCTTGGCAGCGCTGACGGTGGACTTCAATGTGGCCATCTTCGGGTGGATCGCTCATTCGCTTGGCTTCCTTTCAGAGGGCTCGTTCGACAACGTGAAAATGCAACCCACAAACAACCTCGCAAGTTAGTTTCTGCAGGCCAGCCTGTTTACCAAAGTCCCACGAATCCCCACCACCAATAGCCCGTGGTAAAAGCCAGAACGATTCCGATAAAAGTCACGAGTAACCCAGAGCGTACCATATCTGAAACGGTAATTTGCTCCGAGGCGAATGCCATCGCATTTGGAGGCGTCGAAACGGGCAACGGCATGGCCAGCGTGCAGGCAAATGCGATACCGATCAGCAACGGATTCGTCGGCTCAACGTTTAATCCTAATGCAATCGGCATCATTAAGTTCGCAGTCGCCGTGTTGCTCATCACACTACTCATTACGCATGCGACAGACCCAAACACCACCATCAAACCGTAAACGCCGTAGCCCTCAACCGGCAGCATGGTGACGATACGTTGCGCCAACCCACTTGCTTGCAAGGCCGTTCCCAGGCACAACCCACCGCCAAGCAACAACAGTGCGTCCCAAGATAAGCTCCTTAGGTCTTTCACGCTTAGAATCCCAAACGAGAAGAATACGAGCACGGGCAACATTGCAACGGTACCTGGCGTCCAGCTGTGGAACGAAGACGTGACCCAGCCTACTACCGTCACCGCTCCAGTCAACGCAACGATCAAGAGTTTTCTATTAACCCGAAGGCGGACGGGGCTGGTATCGATCTCAAGCCGTGCGCTACTGCCTCGAAAGAAGAACATCAAGACGCACCAACATATCGCAAGCATGAAGAACACGCCGGGAATGCTAATCAGCATCCACATTGCAAAACTTGGGCCGCTTCCGGTCTCACTTAGGTAGCTCATCGCAATTGCGTTCGGTGGGCTACCGATTGGCGTCCCCAGCCCTCCGATATTCGCAGCAAACGGCACGCTGAGCAGCATAGCTTGGCGATAGCTATCAGTACTCGGCAGCCGCCCGAGTAGCGGCAGAATGATTGCCAGCATCATAGCGGCTGTCGCTGTGTTGCTCAGCCACATTGAGAGCACGGCAGTCGTCACCATGATCGCCAGCATAAGCACCGGCGGCCGCGTTCCAACGCGGAGCAGAATGGTGCGGGCGAGCCATTCATCGAGCAGCAGTTTATGCAACGCTGCCGACAGGACGAAACCGCCAAGAAACAGTAGCGTAATATCGGAAAAGAACTGTCCGAGAAAGAGATCCGGTTCGATTGCGTTTCCAGAGTTTTGCAAAACTGGAGTCAGCCAAGCGACACTCAACAATAACACGACCAGGCTCGTCACGAACAGCGGAACGGCTTCCGTGACCCATAAAAGGGCAGCCACGACAAGCATGCACAGCCCCACCTGACCAGCTTCGTCAAGATTCGTAAATTCCAGCGCCCCAATACCGGTTAGTAGCAGCACTAACCCAACGCTACAGAGCGTAATCGCCTTCGTCCACGCGCGGGACATGATGCTCTCGATGCTTTAAGATGTTCTTATCAATCCATGGCCGCCTAGCTATAAGATGACGCCAATCTGGCTGTTGCACTAGGCGGCGCTGCGCGAGTTTTCAGTAGCGGTCAGATCCTTCCCGCAAGCTCGCAGTAGTGTCATGCTAGCTTCCCAAGAGCCTGATAGCTTCCAGTCATGCGCGCGGGAAAAACAAGAACTTGAGGCCAAGAACGGGCCAGATCTTTTGCCTCCGAGGGCAAATAATGACGCTGTACCCAGGCGCCTACAGGCGAATCCCGGTAACCAGTGGCCTATAAGAGTGAACGAAACATCGCAATTGCATTTCCAGCAGATGCCTGTGACGTGATCGATTTGACTGTGCTTTGGGCGGCGTGGCGCATTTCTGTGAGCGCATCATGTTGCATCGAGAGAAGTTTATCCAGCTGCTGCGAGAGCGAGGATGCGATGAGCGGATCGTAAATCCAACCGTTCGTGCCCGGATTGATGAGCGTCGTACAGGCTTGGGCGTAGCAGCTTCCGATTACCGGGATTCCAGCCTGCATGGCCTCGTTGACAACCAACCCCCACTCATCAGCTTTTGTCGGGAATATAAGCACGCCACAACGACTCAGCCTGGAATTTATCTCGTTGTAATCTAAATGCCCATGCAAATTCACCGTGAGATTGCTTGGGAGTTGCTTCTGCCTAATCTGTTCTTGCAAAGGCCCAGTGCCGATCAACTCAAGTTTGATTGTCTGATTTGAACGTGTGGTTGCGTAAGTGCACAGACTCTCGAGCATCTCCAAGACGCCTTTCCGAGCTGTCAACTGGCCAATGCACACAAGTGTAAAATCATCCCTCGCATCACGCTCAACAGGTCCTTCGTATCGACAAAGGTCACTGGCTGCATAAGGAAAATGGAACAGCTTGTGCTGCACGCCTGGGAAGCGTTCCAAATAATCGCGGCAACTTGGTCCGTTGAAGGTCACTGCATCAGCTTGCTTTAGAAGCCAACGTCTGAGTCTCCCACGGGACGCACCACGACCCTGTTCAGTATGTTCGCTCACGCACACACACAACGCGAGCTTACGGCGGTATCGCTTACAGTACAGCGCGCTGACCAGCGAACGAAAACCGAGCTCGTAAGAAAAGACGATTTGGGGATCAAGTCGTCGGAGCTGCGTGTACGTGTCATATGGAAAATGAACATACAAGTCTTCCTGAAAGCCTGCCGAGTGCTTCCAAGGCCGTCGCAACATAAGGCTCTTCTGAACCGAAACGTCCAGGCCTTGCCAGGTATCACCAAAGTGGCGATTTGGCTCCTGATCAATCGACAGCAAAACCTTCAAACCCGGGACTTGCTCGCGAACGTGAAAAAGTACGCGGGCCATGTAGGGAGGCAAATAATGCGTCAGGACAACGACGGGTTGGGCGATAGTTGAAGGGGACGCAGTGGTCATAGCGGCAAGCTGCGATCCAGCAAATAAATCGGGAGCGACGTGTGCTTCAATCCTAGTAACCCGCTCAGCGAAAGACCTGAAAATCTCGGCCGCAGAGGCGCACGGATCGTCTGAACTGCCATCGCAATCGTCGCAAGCGGCGTATCTGGCACTCAAAACACATTCCGGCGCACGCTGACGACAGGGCTACTCTACGGTCAACCAGCCAAAGCTGTGGATGTTCTACTGGTCGTTGCCAGACATCGAGCTACCCGCGGCATCAGTTTACTCGGCGGTATCAATATTCTCGTGAGTATCAATTTACTTGCCGCTCCCAATGTCCTTGTCAGGCCTTGCAAGAACGGTTCCCAAGACAGCATCTGAGCGTACCGTTCCCAGACCGTTGCGACTATCTTTGCTTATCGCTTGGCAGTCACCCAGTACAAAGTAGGCATCGCCAGGGATTTTCCAACTCGCTTGGGCCTCAATGGCACGAGGCGGATGAACTGCTAGGTCGCGGTACACGCTTGCTTGCGTTACTTCGATACCTTCCGCATGCAGATACAAACCGTCAATCGGCTCGGCCTGGCTTGTTTCAAAGTCACCGATCGCAAATCTCTGTTCTGTAGCCTGATCACCAGAGATTAAGACACGCCCGTCGCACAGTGCAATCGTTAACGACCGTTGCATCTTAGTCCGGATGATCCTGGTCTCTCCCTTCGTCCCGCGCTTTCCATTTCGCAGAGTGTTATCGTTCGTAATCTCGAATTGAAGCTGCCGTTCGCCATAAGGAACCTGGATTGCAAGTGAGCGGGGTTCATTGATCCTAGAGTTGGCAAACTGCAGCTCAACCAGTAGATCATCCGTTTGCGCTATTTGCGACGGAGTAGATAAGCATGGCGATTCGTCGGTTGTTCGCACACATTCCATCCAATCTTCGACCGGACGATCTTGCGGGTGAATCGGTGCTGGTCGCAAGAATTGCCAACGGAGTGTACTGTCTTCTTGGGTCCAGCGGCCAATCGAAGCGGCTCTTAGCTCCGGTTTTGCAGTTGGATTTTTGAGGCTCTGCGGGTGTTCCCAAGTGCTAAGATGCACAGCAACGTGTCGAAACTGGGTGAGCGACTTTTGCAGGGGCCGACCATCAATGAACACTTCTCCGCCGCGGAGCTCAATCAACTCACCGGGCAACCCCCAAATGCGTTTGATCATTCGCTGGCCAGATTTCTCAAACGCAATGACCATGAAGCGTCGTAGAGGACCATCCAATGGAATAACCTCACAGCGATCGCCCTCAACCGCCTGACCGTTGAGCGCCGCCACGCCTCCGCAAGACCAACAGCGGATCGGCCAACCAGAACCGATACTCTCTTGGAAGACTAAGAACTCTTGGCCACAGTGCTTGCAAACGGCAACTTTGGAGGGTCCTTGGAATGTGGGCGCCATTGAAGAGGACTGTACCCTGAAACGAGTTTGGCTCACGCTTCGTGAAGGCGGCCTCAACCTCCACAATACCCTCCACAGAACTGCCAACCCGCCCGCAACCAGGCCAATCAGCGCGAGCGTCACGCTTCTACGGCTAGGCCGGATGGCGGGTTGTGAAGTATCTGGCTTGGCCATCGATCGCTACCTGCAAGGTAAGGGGCGAGGTATCCAACACCAACGCAAGGTATCCAACATCAACAACGGACACATGCGTCCCAATAGAAACCTACAAGGGACACCTGAATCACGTTAACCGCATTATTGACGGGGCCACCAGCCGAAAAACGCCTGAGCGACTATAATCCACGCCCTCGACAACCGATCAAATCTAAACCGAGCTTGGCAGCTGTATCCGTCTGAGCGCATGAATGAGCCTTTCGGCTACTAGTACTTTCATAGCCAGCGAAGCCTTCGCCCACAGCCCTGCGGTGACCAGCTGGCGTTTGGCCGACTGGCATTCGGCCAAGTAGCATTTGACGTGTTTGCCACGACGCTCCTTTTTACAGGATAGCGAGCTTTCGAGACGACGAGATTGCGACGAAGTGCCTGAGTTGCTGGCAGCATTCGAGTTTAGAGCTGCAGATAGGTTTAGATTAAGAGTCTGAGTTAGAGCTAGAGTTAGAGTCTGAGTTAGAGTTACTGAGGATCAAATTTGATGAACACAACCGGTGCTGCTCCTCGAACCATGTTTGAAAAGATATGGGACGAGCACGTCGTTCACAGTGAACCTAGCAAACAAACAATTCTCTACATCGATCTTCAACTTGTTCACGAAGTCACCAGCCCCCAAGCTTTCGAAGGGCTACGACTAGCAGGTCGTACGGTTCGCCGTCCAGAGCGGACGATCGCAACCCCGGATCACAATGTCCCTACAACGGATCGCCACTTGCCGATCGCAGATCCGATCTCGAAAGCACAGGTCGACAAGCTGCGTGAAAACTGCAACGAGTTTGGTATTAAGTTGTATGACCTTGGCGACAAGAACCAAGGCATCGTGCATATCATTGGCCCCGAAATGGGTTACACGCAACCGGGCATGACGATTGTATGCGGTGACTCGCATACCGCGACACACGGTGCTTTTGGTGCGCTGGCGTTTGGCATTGGCACTAGCGAAGTCGAACATGTACTAGCTACCCAAACCCTTCTGCAGTACAAGCCCAAGACTTACGAACTGCGCGTAGGCGGGCAACTCGCCGAAGGGGTGACGGCCAAGGATCTTATTCTCTACTTGATTGGCCAGATTACCATGCACGGTGGTACGGGCTATGTTCTGGAATATACCGGTTCGGCCATTCGCAACCTGACAATGGAACAGCGAATGACGGTGTGCAACATGTCCATCGAAGCCGGAGCCCGAGCTGGAATGATCGCACCGGACGACGTCACTTTCGATTATCTGCGTGGGCGACCTCACGCCCCCGCCGACTTTGAAGCCGCAGTCCAGCGTTGGAAACAGCTGCCTAGCGACACAGGGGCGCACTACGACAAGGTCAGCAAGTTTGATGGAGCGGACATCGAGCCTCAAGTAACCTGGGGCACCAATCCTGGACAAGTTAGCTCAGTTTCTTCGGTCGTCCCCAATCCTAGCGACGCCGGAGATGAGACCGAACAAAAGACGACCGCCGCATCATTGGAATATATGGGGTTAAAACCAGGAACGCGTATCCAAGAGATCGCCCTTGACCGCGTGTTTATCGGTTCTTGTACAAACGCTCGCATCGAAGATTTGCGCGCCGCCGCAAAGGTTGTGAAAGGTTACCAGGTTGCCGACAAAGTCAACGCGATGGTGGTACCCGGCAGCGGCCAGGTCAAACAGCAGGCTGAAGAGGAAGGCTTGGATCGCGTATTTTCCGAAGCCGGTTTCGACTGGCGGGAAGCGGGCTGCAGCATGTGCTTGGCGATGAATCCCGATCGCCTGGAACCTGGCGAGCGATGTGCTTCGACGAGCAATCGAAATTTTGAAGGCCGGCAGGGCAAGGGGGGGCGAACCCACCT